>PBQX02000041.1:0-41422 GCA_002725175.2 Paracoccaceae bacterium | reverse complement strand
TATCATAATCACTAACTGTTGAATGAATTTTAACTTGATGGTGAGCGCTTTCAACCACCTCCCCCATATGCATTTTGTGCTTCTGAATATCATTTCTTAATTCTGGCGGAGTTTCAAAATTTTTGATCAAATCTGTCAAATTTGTTGTAGAGACCTGTAAAGCAGTTGCATTTCCGGATACATTTTTAATTTGAGAATTTAAACCGAAGAACTTCAAAAGCATTAAGTGTAAAAGTAACGCAGTGAAGAAAAAAAATGAGAACTTCAATAAGCTATTCCCATTTTGAACCTTTATCAATTCGGCTGTCATTTTTTTATGGCCAAAATACTGATGTTTGTATACCCCTCAACAGAGAGCCGTCGAATAAGCTTGGTCAATTTACTGGCTTTACTGTCCCTATCCACGGACACCAAAAGAAGGGTATTTTTTGGCAAATCACTAAGGTTAAGCACACGCTGACTAGGGTTTCTTAAATTATAAAAAAAGGTTTTTCCCGCAGGATCAACTTGTATTTTTATTTCGGCACTCACTAGCTCTTGCATTGTCGTCGGAGGAATGACGTCAATAGATTGAATAGGTTTAATTTTACTTACCAAAAGAAAAAAAATTAAAAGAATAAAAATCAAATTTATCATTGGAATTAATGAATTTTCCAAACCTTTTTTATGACCACTCATAACCATGAACTATGGCTCTAATATATAAATAGTTTGAAAATTCTCCAATGATAACTCATCAAAAACATCTATCATATCCTGTACCGGCAGGTCCTCACTTGGCCTCAAGAAAATTTGAATATCTTTTTTTGTTCCCAAATTAATCAATTCATCCGCAAGGTTGTCTATTTTAACTTCTAAGCCGTTTATTAATCTCTTGTCTTTTCCAATATCTATGACAGCAATGACCTTGCTATTCATAGATGAACCCAATTCCGAAAAGCTTTGTATCTTTATTCCTCGATCGAGATTAAAACTAGAACCCAACATGAAAAATATCAAAATTATAAAAAGAACATCAATCATGGGTGTGAGAATTATTCTTTTTCGACTATATTGAGACGTTTGGTTCCACATATCTTATTCCGTTTTGTTCAAGTTAAATTTCCTAGACATTATGGAAATCATTTCTGTTCTTATTTTTTCAAGTTTTCCCTCATAAAATGTCAGAGCGACAGCAGCGGGTATTGCCACTATCATACCTGCAGCCGTGCTAAGTAAAGCCTCCCATATCCCTCCNGCCAGCCTACTTGGNTCTACATTGCTACCAGATTGCTCCAAAGTATTAAAAGCATCAATCATCCCCAAAACTGTGCCAAATAGCCCCAACAGNGGGGCAATACTCACTATTAAATCAAGGTATCTCAAACCCANTGCCTTTTCAGTAATAATGATGTGAATTTCGGACTCAATTCTGTCCTTAGCAACCGCTTGAGGTAGCGACTGTATACTCACCGTCACTATCTCAGTAAACTGCTGAATTTCCNCNATTTTTTTTGATGAAAATGTTNTATTTAAATACAATTCCCATAATTTCCAAAATATTAGCATCCAACTTATCAGTGAAAGCAGGGCCAAAAGCCAGATAATAGGCCCTCCAAGTCCAGCAACAATAATTAAGTCATCAAACATATCTAAAAATCCAATGATATTCCTGCATAAAATGATCGGCCAGCTGTACCATAACCTGCTAAAACTTCATAGGTCTCGTCAANTAAGTTCTCGCCTCTCAAATAAAGAGAGAGATCGTCCGTTAATTTATAATTAACCTTAGCAGATAGAAGTGTATAATTTGGCTGCAAGGTAGTAAGATCGGCATTATCGGTTAAATTCTCAACTCTTCTTAGCTTTATAGCTGTACCTATATTCGAACCAACATCATAATTAAGAGAAAGGGAATAGTCATTCTTTGGCACCCTTCTAACTAACCCACCACTACCATCATCAGTTAAGGTGTAATTGATTGCAAGACCCGCCGAATCTCCTAACTTGTGTGTTAAGCTAGACTCATATCCTGATCGTCTTATTTCACCCGAAGAAGAATTTATGTATCCACCTCCAGACCACTGGATCTCATTAGTGACCTTGGAGTCAAATGAAGTTATGGAAANCACAGTTTGACCAGAATTAAATGGTATTTCTAGACCAACATCATTTGATCTGCTTGTTTCAGGTTTAAGATTTTCATTGCCATAACCCCATGTCTCTTCAAATAGTTCATACAAGGAAGGTGCCCGAAAGCCAGTTCCATAGTTTGCAGTAAATTTAATTCCATTATCAAGGCTGTATAAGGCACTTACCCTTCCTGTAGTGTGAGAACCAAACTTTGAATGGTCAGTAAGCCTTCCATTTATACCTAAGGACAAGCCATTTACTCCCTTAAAGAGATATTCTCCGAAAAGATGAAGTTGGCTNGACTCTCTTTTTTTAGTTGCAGTAATCATAGATGAGTCAGTGTGATAACTTAGCGCGTACGATAAGGAGTCTCGGCTTANTCGCATGTCTGACTCAAAAGCTAAACCAATTCTTGAACCCTCATATGANGAGTCGGTCTCTTCATCATAGAACCTATCTATATCATAATAATTCAAAGATAATCGATTAGAAGTTTTAGGAGTTAAAAANTCAAGTCCAGTATTTAAACCTNGGGTACTAATTTTATAAGTATCATCCAAATCGTCGCCATTCCAATCATCTTGATCACCTTTTTGGTCCTGAATATCAGCACTCATGAAAAATGTTGTGGTGTCTGAAAGATAGTAATCTGTCTTGATACCCAGTTGGCTAGACTCATAGCCGTCCGCCTCGCTTCCAGATGACTGGGCAGAGAATCCATCGGTCTGGTAATAGTGAGCATTAACATTGGTTGAGCTTTTATCACCAGATGTTGTAAATGAATATGAAAGATCAGATGTCCCGTATCGTCCTGTCTCAAATTTCAATTTTGATCCAGACTTAGTAGGTTTTTTAGTGAATACAGAAATGACACCCCCTACTGCTGANCCCCCATATAAAGATGATTGACTGCCTTTCAATACCTCAATTCTTTCTATATTTGATAACTGCAGACCGGAAATACTGGACGAAACTTGAGGTTGAGTAACATCGCCAACTTCAATTCCATCTACGATAACTTTAACATACTTTGACGCTAGCCCTCTTATAAAAAAGCTAGCTGTTGTGCCTCTTGGACCATTCTGGGTAGAGGTGATGCCGGTTACATCGTCTAAAAAATCAACTAAGTACGTTTCTGAAGAGTTTGCAAGATTTTCCTCAGTAAATANAGAAATTGATGAACCAACGTTGCCAACTTGTGACTCCGTCATGTTAGCCGAAATAGTAATTTCATCGAGCAAAACACCTTGCGCCCAAGCGAAACTGGACGCAATTAAACTCATACCCACTGATACAGAAATAATTTTTTTCATTTTTCTACCTTCCAATATATTCCTTGGAAAGGCATACCCTTCCGCAGATGGTTAATTAAATATCACCTCTGCGAAAACGCCCTTATATCGCACCCCGCGAAAAAGATGGGTGAACATCAAGGCAGGTCTCCTGACTCACGGTTCCATCACCAACTATTGCCTTCCCAGATACATTAGAATCCAGTGGCCCATAACAGTCAGCTCNCCGCCTACAGTTGCGGGGGCAGTTGTGGCTTTAAAAAATTCTCACCACATTCCCTTTTAAGCGCTTTATATGCACGCCTTGATAGAAATTATCTTAAGAAAAATACTCGACTTTTTTATCATATTTAAGACCATNTAATAAAAAAAACCGTCAAATAAAATGTTTAGATAAGACTTTCTTCACATCAATCTTTTTTTTTGATACTTCCGATATATAGATAAAATGATAAATTATAGGGATAACTGCCCAATTGGATAACAGGAGTGTTTGTGAATGAGTAAAGGCGATAGTGGAATTAACCAAGATATAACGAATTTTCCAAGTTTTAACCTTAGTGCCGTTAACAAAGAAGAAGAATTCATGTTATCTGAAAGAGATTTAGCCGACAAAAATTTTGTAATATATACCTATCCAAAAGATTTAACTTCAGGCTGCACCAAAGAAGCAAATGATTTTTCAACCAGTTTTAATTTTTTCAAGGACAANGGTTATCTAATTTATGGCCTGTCAAAGGACTCTATTAAATCTCATGTCAAATTTATAGAAAAAGAAAGTATTCCATTTTCTTTAATTTCTGATCCCGAATGTAAATTGATTAAAGAGTTANACTGTTGGGTAAAAAAATCGATGTATGGAAAAGAGTATATGGGCATTTCTCGCTCAACCTTCTTAGTCGGCAGCGGTTTNAATATTAAAACTGTATGGAGAAATNTTAAGGTGAAAGATCATGTNACAAATGTAATGGCGGAAATATCTAATTAAGACCTTTTCTCAACTGCTGCATTATCTGTTATTTATTAAGAGTTTCTATTCAAAATGAATTTTTTCGGCGACATGTCTCATGTGATCAGTCGATATGCCACAACAGCCTCCTACCAGATGAACCCCACGAGAAATCCAACCCTCTACCCGTTCAGAATATATTTCAGGTGAAACAACATCATCGAATGTCCACTCAGTATCATCCATATNAGGGGCCCAATTACTATTTNTCATAGTACCCGAATGAGCATAAACNCCATACAAGCCAGCCCATTCCTTTTTCACCACATCTAGGCAGTTATCAACAAGATCAATATCGGTATGCATAATATTTAAAAGATCAATATCTCTTCCTTTTAATGNCTTTATAGCGTCCTCAAGTGGCTCACCACCCAACAAGNTNATTGTACCTTTTTTATCCAAATCACAGCTNAGGCCAACCCAAATTGGCAACTTTGTATGCTTTGCTGCCTCTAAGGTAACAATTAACCTATCAATATCTTTCATCATTTCTAAAATCAATAAATCNGCACCAGAATCCGCCAAAAGAGAAGCCTGCTCATAGATATTCACTTTTAACCGGCTTAAACTTGGATCTCTGCCTGTGAAGCTCCAATAAGATATNCCACCAGCGACTAGNACTTCATCTGCATTTAATTCAGAACGGGCTTCTATTGCAATTCGNACTCCCTCAGAGTTTAACTTTTGAAAATTGTGAGATTGCTTTGCATCTTCCAAAGTATGTTTACAAGTAGCAAAGGTATTACTTATTATAAGCTTAGCCCCTAATTTAATGTACTCTGAGTGAATATTCTTAAGAATATCNGGATGTGACAATGCCCCTCCCCCGTTCCATGCATTATTCAGTTGAGGAACCCCTCTTCTCTCCAGTTCAGTCGCAGTCGCCCCATCGATTAGCATACAGCTGCCATCTCTCATCTTTCTTATCGCATTGATGTATCTATCCAAAATTATTTGCTCCCAATAGAATTTAATAAAACTATGAATTTAAATCTATTTCTATTAAAATTATCAAGCTATTAGAAGAAAGGCCTCTCTAAACTGATCTGAAAAAATCTTCAAAAGCCAAAAAAAATATTTACCTCTGNATCCAATAGCTTAACAGAAAAAGGAAACAAAATGACATTCCAAGAAAGAAAAGTAGATATCATTAACCTGGCGTTCGGCGGAGGTACGCCTTTAAAAGCTTTTCTAACGGCCTGTGTTGTAGGAACAATTTTAACTACTATTAACCATGGTGACGGTATTTTAGCAGGTGATTACCCTCATCCCATAAAGGTAGCATTAACCTATTGTGTGCCGTATATTGTTACCACATGGGGCGCCATTACTGGAAAATTGCAAAAAATTGCAACTAATGTTCAAAATTTTTTAAATCACAATAAAATACTAGAGTTGAGCTTTTTTAATTTTGAGAATGCTATTACTGCTGCTTACTACGCAGATAGTAATCTCAAAGTGATTAAAGCAAATAAAAACTTTAGTGAATTCTTCCCTTCACTTGGAAATATCAATGATGATTATTTTCCAAATGTTTTAAAAAAAATTGGAGTTTCTTCTAAACAAATAGAAACTTTTAAATCCGATATAGAAGAGAAAGGGTCNGTTTTTATTCCAAGGATAGAAATTTTATCTAATGGAGAAGGTAAGGTATTTTCACTTTTATCAACGAAAACTGACAATGCAAANTTTGGATATCTAAATGGCATACAAGGACAGTTAATAGATAGGTCAAGCGAATTTAGTTAGCGACATTAAATATTCTGCTTAATCTATAATGTAAGCTAGCTCCTTTTAGGAAAAAAATGAAACCTTTTTTACCCTATTTTATTTTATTACTTGCTGTTTTCTTCGGCACAGCATCTAACTCTTTTGCAAATTCTGCCGAAGGATTTACGAAGCCTATACCCTCACTTCTGAGCGCGATTACTATTGTTGCCTGTATGTATTGTTTATCCTATGCGATGAAATTCATGCCCGTTGGAATANCCTATGCTTCATTTGCTGGAGTATGCATAATTAGCACATCAATAATTGGAGTAATCTGGTTTAATCAAACNCCCAATATAATTACCCTTGTCGGACTTTTGTTTATAATTTTAGGAGTATTTATTGTTAATGTTTTGGGAAACCTTTAAAGCCGCCAGAATAATATCAAATATGGATATACACTAAAGCCCATAAATCCACATCCATAGTGGAATAATAATTATATGGAGACCTAAACATACTGCAAGCATAAGGATAACAGTTCTGTAACCTTGAGGGTTATTATTTCCGTTCATTCCCATTCCCATTTGCATGTCTCTCAAGAGTTAATTATTTAAAAAAATTTGATGCTATATATGAATTAATTCTTTACCTTACCTTGTTATCTTTTTTAAAAGTATCAATAAACGACTTATTTACTAAAGGTTCAAAAAACTTTAAAAGTTTATTTTTTGTACTATATAAAATTTTAATACAATAAATGGACAGAAAATTGATTCCTAAGATTGATTATAAAGACCTACTGAATGAAGATCCTTTATCGTTATCTTTTTTAGAAAAAGGCATCAAAGAAACCGGATTCTTTACCCTATATAACACTCCTATAAAAAAAAGTGATGTTGAAAAAGTCATAAACAATTACAGGAATTTCTTTTTATTGCCCAGAAAAATAAAAAATTTAGTTTCAATGGCTAAAACTGGTTCAAATAGAGGTTGGGGGGATCTTTACGGAGAACAAGTAAATCCGAATTACAATGCAGATTACAAGGAAATATTTGATAATGGTCTAGAGTTAGAAAAAAAAGATCCATTATCTAAATTATCTGTGTATGCAAAAAATAATTGGCCTGCAGAACCGGAAAATTTTTCAAAAATTATTCTTTCATATTACGAAGATTCAATAAAACTATCGAAAAGTATTCTTAAAAGTATTTCTAAAATTATAGATAGAGATCAAAACTATTTTGATGATAAGTTTCAAAAGCCGATGGCTTTATTAAGAGGTAATTTTTACCCAGAAAGGCCTAAGTGGGCAGGTGAGAAGGATTTTGGAATTGCTAGCCACACTGATTATGGATGTCTAACCCTTTTAGCCAATGATGGAACAACAGGTCTCGAAGTTCTTAATCTTAATAACGATTGGGTACCTATAAGTTTTGAACCAGGAGAATTTGTTGTAAATTTTGGAGAGATGCTCCAAATGTGGTCAAATGACCAAATAAAGGCCACCCCGCATAGGGTGAAAGGAAGTACTAGCGAGCGGATCTCTATACCGTTATTCTTTAACCCAAGCTATTANACTGATATTTCTCCTGAAAATTCNAACACAAAGATTACAGCTGGAGAATACTTAACCAAAAGATACCAGGAAACTTANACTCATCTGCAGAAGAAGGAAAATTTATCAGAAAAATAACTGTGCCAAAATCAAAATAAACTATATACCAATGTTAAGTTAATCTAAAGTTTTGACTAATTAGTTACTGAAAGCCTTTTCTATGAATCAAAAGAGAAAAGCCTATGAGCTTTCTTCACCAAGCGACAACAAAACATTCTACAATNAGTGGGCATCACGTTATGACACTGATTTTTATGATGACATTGATAGGGAGAACTATGGTTATCCAAAAAAGGTTGCAGATATTTATTTCCGGATGGCAAAAAAGGACAATACCCCAATAGCAGATATTGGCTGCGGCACGGGTGCACTAGGAAAACATTTTATGGACCCTAATTTTATAATTGATGGGTTTGATATTTCTCCAAAAATGCTAACTGAATCCAAGAATAAGGGTTATTATAGAAAACTATACGAGTGCGATCTTACAAAAACTGNAANGCTTCCCAGACAAAAATATAGAGGTTTAATTAGCTGCGGTGCTTTTACTTTTGGACATTTAGGTCCAGNTCATCTCTTAGGCATCATTCAAATGCTTGAAAATGGAGGCTTGGGAGTACTAGGGGTAAATAAGGGATATTACGTAAAAAATGGCTTTGAAAATGAAATAAGAAAGTTGGAATCTTCCGGTAAAATAAATAATATAAAAATTTTTGAAGAACCAACCAGCAGTAAGAAAACAATTAAAGANATCAAAACCCTCAAAAACGAAGAAATTAATAAAATGTTTGTTTTTACTGCCTAGGCAAAATAAGAATTAATTAAATGTTATATTAGGGCGGAAAAACCGTGTGGAATTGCAAATGAAAATTACTGGATTAAATGTTTATCAAATTGATTTGCCAATGAAAGAAGGGTCGTATTCATGGTCAAATCAATCTTTCACATCATTTGACAGTACCGTTGTGGAAATTAAGACCAGTGAGGGGATCTCAGGATATGGAGAAATTTGCCCTCTTGGTCCTTCATATTTGCCTGCATATGCCGANGGGGCTCGAGTAGGAATAAAGAAATTGGCTGAATCTTTATTTGGCCAAGACCCGTCAAATTTAAACAACGTTAATTTATTAATGGACAAAGCTCTTAAAGGGCATCCTTATGTCAAATCTGCTATAGATGTAGCATGCTGGGATATATTAGGGAAATTAACAGGCCAGCCTATTTACAATTTACTAGGAGGCAAACTGCAAGATAAAATTAAGTTATTTAAAGTTATTTCAAAAAGTACTCCGGAAATAATGAAAGAGAAAATTATTGAGTACCAGGAGCAAGGATTCAGACAATTTCAGATGAAAGTTGGTGAAAATCCTTCACTAGATATAAAAAGAATTAATTTCGTTGCTGAACAATTAAATGAAGGAAATATTCTTGGTGCCGATGCTAACTGTGGCTGGAAGCAACATGAAGCTCTACGCGTAGTAAATGCCATTCCTGGCTCGGATATATATATTGAACAACCATGTACCACATATGAAGAATGCCTTGTTATCCGACAGCATACTAACCTCCCTATGATTTTAGATGAATGCATTGATAGCGTACATACATTTCTGCGGGCCTATTCGGACAAATCTGTGGACATTATTAATTTGAAGATTGGAAGGATGGGAGGTTTGACCAAATCAAAAATTCTTAGAGATTTATGCGTTTCAGTTGGAATATCTATGACAATAGAAGATACGTGGGGGAGNCAAATAGGAGANGCCGCAATAGCACATTTAGCTCATTCAACTCCCACAGAATTTCATTTTCAATCTTCAGCTTTTCATGAATACACCACTGCAGTAACTGCAANCAATCCTCCTAGAATAGATAATGGATATATGTCATGCAACGAAAGTCCAGGGCTAGGAATNTTACCAAATCTTGAATCCTTAGGTAGCCCAGTTCTAAAATTGCACCCATAATATTAACTATAAATAGGTAACTCTTCAGTTTGTTCCAGTTAAAATTCAAAAATAANTTTATTAGTTATAAACGGCCCTTGAACTCTCAAGCGTTTAAAGCTTAATATTTAGTTATGACAATAAATTTTCCAAAAATTATTTCGATTTTTAGTGGCTATTTTCTGGCTCTAACAATTTGGACGATTAGTTCTACANTAACATATGCTTTAGGTACCCCTGCTAAATCAGCACTTGTTTTTGATCATGAAACTAGCGAAATGATCTTAGAGAAAAATCCAGATATTCCTATTCCCCCGGCTTCAATGTCAAAATTAATGACTTTAAACATGCTATTTGAAGCATTGAGGCAAGGACAAATAACTCTCGAAGATGAATTTTTAGTTTCCAGAAAGGCATCAAAAAAAGGCGGGTCAAAAATGTTCCTTAGGGAAGGTGAGAAAGTAACAATAAAAGACTTAATTCTTGGAATTATTGTTCTTTCGGGAAACGACGCTTGCATTGTTGCTGCTGAAGGGCTAGCCGGAACAGAAGAAGAATTCTCTAAAAGAATGACCCGTAGAGGAAAACAGCTGGGTTTGAAGAATTCTACTTTTAAGAATTCTACTGGGTGGCCTGATCCCGACCACAAAATGAGTGCTAGAGATCTTATAACCCTAGCGATTAGAATTCAGACTGAGTTTCCCGAATATTACAAGTATTTTGCAATAAAAGAATTNACTTGGGATAACATAACTCAAAAAAATAGAAACCCATTGCTGAATTCCGATATTAAGGCTGACGGCCTAAAGACAGGNTATACGAAGGAGGCAGGTTACGGTTTTNTTGGTGCAGTAGAAGAAAATGGGAGGAGAGTCACATTTATTTTGACTGGTCTAAGCTCAGTAAAGCAANGATTTAAAGAGGCAGATAAGATGGCCAAATGGGCCCTAAGAGACTTCAATATCTTCACTTTGGCNAACGCAGGAGATGTATTTATNAATTTGCCCGTCTGGATTGGATCCGAAAATTCTGTAAACCTTGAAGTATCTGAACCAATTAAAGTGCTTGCTCCAGCTTACTCACAGTCAAGATTTAATGCAATGATCGTCACAAAATCTCCCTTATCTGCGCCCATAAAAAAAGGCGAGGTTCTAGGTGAATTGATAATAGATGTTCCTAGATCAGATGACATCAACCAATTCAAGAAGGTATCCTTTCCTTTGGTAGCAAGCCAGGAGATTGCAAGTGGCGGTATCATTTCGAGGTCTAAAGCGGCACTANCAAAGATTTACTCTTTTTTATTTGGAATGGACAATTAAAAGTGAGAGGCCTGTTCATTACTTTTGAAGGCATTGACGGATCGGGGAAAACTACCCAAATAAATCACTTCGAAAAATATATAGCTGACAATGGAATTGACTATATAAAAACTAGAGAACCAGGAGGCTCTAAAGGGGCCGAAGAAATAAGATCATTACTGGTAAAAGGAAAAACATCTAGGTGGTCTCCAGAAACAGAANTTTTGCTTTTCTTCGCATCTCGTAGAGACCATATGGAGAAAACTATCACGCCCGCTCTTGAAGCTGGAAAGATAGTGATTTGTGATAGATTCACTGATTCTTCTCGGATTTATCAAGGTTTCGCCAGATCTGGAGCTGTTTCAAAAGTGGATGAACTCCATAAAATGATGATTGGCTTAGAACCAGATCTGACTTTTATCTTAGACATTGAGCCTAGGCTAGCTCTAAAGCGTGGTTTGGCCCGAAAGTCTGGAGAAGATAGATTTGAGGATTTTGGTGAAGAATTTCAGAAAAAAGCACGAAAAGGATTTCTAAAACTTTCCAAAGAATTTCCTATTAGATGTAAATTAATTAACGCAGATAGAGAGCCTTCAAAGATTTCCAAAGATATAATAAATCAATACAAAAACTTAGCTCAGGCTAAAATTTAAAAAAAGGGTAAAAAAATAGAAACAACGCTACAACCGTCCGGCCAGCTGCATGGACATGAAAAGCCTATTGAACAACTGGTAAATTATTATAATACAAGAAAGGTGCCTCAAAGTATTATTTTTTCCGGACCTAAAGGCATTGGAAAATCCAAACTTGCCTTAACATTCTCTGAACAGCTTATGCAAGATAAGAAGTCCATCACATCTCATGACTTGCTATCTAATTTTGNCGCAAGTTCTAACTCCAAAAAAGTATATATTTGCAAAAGAGAATTTGATGAGGCAACTAATAAATACAAATCTGCAATTAGCATAGACCAAATAAGAAAAATGAAAGAGTTTTTCTCCTTATCTCAAACAGAATATAATTGGAGAATTGCAATAATTGATGCAGCTGATGAAATGAATGAATCCAGCTCCAATGCAATCTTAAAGCTACTTGAAGAACCCCCAAATAAATCAATAATAATACTAATCAGCCACAATTATTATAGCCTCAAATCAACCATAATCTCTCGGTGCCAAAAAATTACATTGAAGCCACTAAGTGAGAATGAAATGGGTGAATTTCTAAGCAAAGAAGTTAACAATCNAGAAGAGATTAATCTAATCACATCATTATCTGAAGGAATTCCTTCACTCGCTTTAAATTTAACTAAAGAAGAAACACTGAACACTTATAAGCGATTAATTGATTTAGTTAGTAATACAGAAAATTCTCCCCAATCTCAAATTTTTGATCTAATCGAATCCCAGAAATTTGGAAATCAGAATGAAGTAAGTTTAGATCTTATTGATCTAATATTGATTTTAATTCGTAGGGTAATCAGAAGCTTGCTAAATGATGAAGAATTAGTAACTAATGATGTAGAAAGTCAAATGTTCGAAAAAATTGTTGATCAAAGTAACATGACAATAATTTTAGCAGAACTTTACCTAGATTTGGAACAAACAATAGCCAGAGCCAAAAGGATTAATATTGAAAAGGCTGATATATCTTTGAATTGCCTCACTAAGCTCAAAACAGTCTTTAGGGAAAAAATATGTCTATAATCTTACCAGAAATTGTAGACAGTCACTGCCATTTAGATTTTCCTGAACTAGTGAAAGACATAGANAATGTAATATCTAGAGCGAAAAGAAGAGGGGTATGCAAGTTTGTAACTATTTGCACCAAAGAAGAAGATCTAGAAAAAGTGATAAGCTTGGCAGAAAGTTTCAAAGAGATATATTTCGCTTTTGGATTACATCCCATGAATGTTTCAGGCTCAAGTAAAATCTCTTTAGAATCTTTGCTAGAAGCCGCAAACCACCCAAAAATGGTAGGTATTGGAGAAACTGGACTTGATTACTACTACACAGTGGAAACAAAAGAGCTGCAAATTGAAAGTTTAATAACCCATATAGTAGCGGCACGGAAAACAAACCTTCCCCTTATAATTCATTCAAGAAACGCCGATGAAGATATGGGGAATATTCTTGTAGGAGAATTTAACAGGGAACCCTTTAAGTGTGTTATGCACTGCTTTTCCTCGGGAGAAAAATTGGCTAGAGTTACAACTGACCTTGGATTTTACTTATCTATGTCAGGCATAATTACCTTTCCAAAAAGCGAAGANCTTCGAAAAATTTTTTCTAAAATAGATAAAAATCTTATACTATTAGAAACCGATAGCCCATATTTAGCGCCTGTACCAAACAGAGGTAAGAAAAACGAACCGGCATTTACAGCTGATACTGCAAAAGTTGGAGCAGAGATTTTTAAGCTAAACGAATATGACTTTAGGCGATTAACAACTGAAAACTTCTACAACCTTTTTGAAAAAGTAGGAAAACCGTAGCTTGGATAAAATTTTATTTACAGTATTGGGATGTGGAGCTTCAGGTGGAGTGCCTAGGCTTGGAAATAATTGGGGTGCATGTGATCCAAAAAATATTAAAAATCAAAGACTTAGATGCTCCTTATTGGTTGAAAAAAAAGTGAATTCAAAAAAGACAGTAGCACTTATTGATACTGGACCAGACATGAGACAGCAACTTCTTAAAGCAAAGGTAGAAGACCTTGACGGCATAATCTACACCCACTCTCATGCTGACCATGTGCACGGAATTGATGATCTAAGGATGCTAGTATATAAGCGTCGTGCACGGCTCCCCGCATATGCTGATGAAACAACNAGTAAAAGGCTAAAGGANGGGTTTGGCTATATATTTAACCAACCAAAAGGCAGCAACTATCCCGCCATACTNGACTTAAAAAAACTTAATAAACCAANTAAAATAAATGGCCCTGCTGGGGAAATTATCTTTGAACCATTGGAAGTAAAGCATGGCGAAACTGATGCATTAGGATTTAAGATTGGAAATTTGGCTTATATACCAGACGTTTCAGAAATCTATAAAGAAACTTGGGAGAAAATTTTAGGCATAGATACCCTAATTATCGATGCCTTAAGATATGACCCTCACCCTTCGCATAGNCACNTGTCCCAAACCCTTGAGTGGATAGAAATGTTAAAACCAAAAAAAACTTATCTTATAAATCTAAATATCGAACTTGATTACGAAAAATTATCTCGTGAAATTCCTGAAAATGTTTCTGTATGCTATGATATGTTAAGGATAACTCAGAAAATCATATGATTTTTACTATCCTTGAAATTGTAGCACCTGTTTTTATTCTTATAATTATAGGGTACTTAGCGGCTCATCTAAAAATAATAGATGGAAAGGTTGGCAATGGAATAACAAAATTTGCACAACAAATTGCCCTACCATGCCTTCTTTTTATAAATATTGCTGAAATTAATTTCTCTGAAGCATCACCTGTATCAATGCTTTGGAGTTATTATATTGGGGCATCCTGTTGCATGTTGATTGGAACAAGTGTCGCATACTTCATCTTTAAATTAAGCCCCCAAGACTCAGTAGTATTGGGATTCTGTGCACTTTTCTCTAATGCACTTCTACTCGGCCTTCCTATAACAGAGCGAGCTTTTGGCGAAAGTAACCTTGCAGGAAACTATTCGATAATAGCGTTACAGGCCCCATTTTGTTATCTCCTAGGGATCACTGTCATGGAATTAGTATCAATTGAAAAAAGTACCTTTTATGAAATTTTCAAAAAAATATTGAAAAATATCATGTCAAATGCCCTTTTTTTAGGAATCGCACTTGGGGTAGCCTTTAATTTAGGAAATTTAACATTACCAACATCACTTCAAGAGCCTGTAAATTTACTGGCAACCGCCGCGATACCGACGGCCCTATTTGGACTTGGTGTAGTTCTCCATCAATACAAATTAGTGAACAATATTAAAGAAGTATGTTCAATAAGCTCAATCTCACTATTTTTACACCCTGCGCTAGTATACTTTTTTGCTACGAATGTTTTCGAAGTCTCAGAAGTAAATTTAAGGAGTGCACTGATAACGGCGGCNATGGCTCCAGGAGTTAACGCCTATCTATTTAGTGTTCTTTATAATAGGGAAAGTCCACTCGTAGCCAGCACTATCCTTTTTTCCACAATCCTTGCTATTTTTACTTCGTCAGCCTGGCTATTATTTCTCGGAACAACTTAGGAAAGATTATAGGATTTAAAGACCACAATTATTGTGATCACTAAATGTGATTACAAAATTAAACCTTCTCGATTTCCATTACTATATGTATATAATCCATGGCATGACCATCGGGATTACAAGCAACCTCATTTTCATAATTCTCATAAAAACTGTCAACAATCTGATCTATTTCCCCAGGGGATCTTCCTACTAGTGCTGTACGAAATACCGTTTCTGACCAACTTCTTGTTGTAGGGATCAGGCTTTTTGCGTACTCGGAAGGTGTCATATTGCTTTTTTTGTTCTCGTAATTTTCTCGGTAAGGGCATTTTGTTAATCTTGTTGAGCAAGAATTTAATCTGAGTCCGGCTTTTTCTACCAAACTATTACTTTCAGAGAATGGCCGACAGAACTCCTCTACGGTTCTATAATGTTGAGGAAACGTTGCAGAAATATATTCTTCTTCATTTATTATTCCGTTTTTCAGGTGCCCATACCAATGNTCACGAAACTTTTCAAACATTGAATGACCTCCAGTATTGCCTAAATATTGCCCCTTTTCATCTATACCAAAGTTTATGCATATAAATTTACCCCCAGGCATAAGTTCCTTTCCTCTAGCCAATAAAATTGCCTCCCANTCATTAAGTGCTTGTTCCTCGAATTTCATCTTTTCAGAAGAATTTGCGCCCACCATATGAACATGATCCTTAATTTGGCACGGTTTCTCAGATACATAATGCATTGCAGTTGCAGAAAAGCCCAAACATAAGGTCTCACTGGGCATAAGTTGTTTGTGAAAGCCNGTACCACATCCATGGACAAATATGTCATCGAACTTATCCTGATAAGCAAGCTCAGAATTTTCGCCCATTCCCTGCATGGATTTGAACAAGGTAGAAAAGTCATTGGATGCCAAGTCCGTATAAATCATCTCTATAGGTCGATTATCCCCACTCTCTCGAATTAATTGCACAACATTATACCAAAGCTCTTGGCTAGTTCCTCCATCAGCGCATCCGAAATCNGCAAACCTCAATATTTCTGAATTCGGAAGGCTATTTAGTGCCCTTTCTAACAATTTCTGAGTGGCATCAATAGCTATTTTCGCCCCAGCTGTTTTCTGAGAATAATATCCTGAACTCCTCATTGCTAACACAGACTGAGTATTTAAATTTNCTCCATTTTTCTTCTGCATCTTAAAATCTTCCAAAGCCGTTGAATTTATTCTTAAATTGGTTTTAAAATAANCACATAAGATGACAGTGTTCAATTGCAAAATCAGGAAATATAAATGAATACAGAAAAGAAAAAAATAGAACAAACAGTTCAAACCTATTATGATAGTATGTATTTTTCAGATGGAGACTTGGTCAGAAAAGTCTTTCATCAAGACGCTAAAATCACTGGATACTTAAGCAATAA
The DNA here is from genome assembly GCA_002725175.2 of Paracoccaceae bacterium. Lineage (GTDB taxonomy): Bacteria > Pseudomonadota > Alphaproteobacteria > Rhodobacterales > Rhodobacteraceae > CACKLF01. The sequence continues at coordinate 24,796 of PBQX02000041.1, read as the reverse complement.
ACTACTTAGACAGTCCGTAGAGGATTTTGCTTCCTTCGTTGAAAATCAAAAGCCATCACCAAAGGAAAAAGAAGACNAAATTATTTTAGAAATCCTCTCACTGGACATAGGGAAAACAACAGCTGTTGCCAAAGTTAGAGACAATTACATAGGAATGATATTTATTGACACTCTTTCCTTAATAAAAATTGAAAACAACTGGCAGATCTATAATAAACTGTTTGAAGTAGATGGAAAGGCGTAGCCTGGCAGACAAGACTTTCTAGGANNAATGTCTAACTTTTGTCTCGTACNCAATTTCCTTAGGAGTCAAAGAAGTGGGCAAGCGCGATTGTGCTGAAAGAANCTTTCGAANCTCACTTATATGATCNTCATCCTTATATTCCCAAANTGAAACTACCTGATTTGGCTGANAAATGCTTTNAGACATGGTAAATTTTTCNTCAAGACCAGCTTTAATTAAACCATCCTCGGTGCTTGCCCCAATGGAAAGAAATAATTCTGCATGCTCTAAATTTTGAAAAGTTCGTATCGCAACTCTTACAATTGCAATCAGTGTACCTTAAAAATCAATATAGTTTAATATTAAACTAACTATTCTCCGTTCTCACCTTCAATTATAGCCACTTTAGCCATAGCTTGCTCTTTTAACCCCTGCATAGCTTTTAAAACTTCAATTNTTTGGCCNGCTTCTTCTTTGTTAGGAAAAGTTTCTACTATAAATCCACTATTATCAGTAGACTTAAAAAGACGCCGGGTGTTCTGACCTTCTCCGTAAGATTTTGCCACAGCTTCAACCACTGACCACAAAGAGGGTGCTAGCAGGGTAAAGGTTATAAGCCTTCCATACATTAGTCTCCTCCCGCAACCTGCATCGTTGTTACGTATGATGCCATTCCCTCATGGGCTTTATCATAGATGGCCTTATACTCAAGTGAATCATAAGCCCTTGACCAGTGCATATTTGCCCAATTACCCGATGATAAAATTATTCCTACAACTGCTTCCATTGTAGAATCGTCTTCCGCCTCACAAATACCTAGCCAATTAAAGCTCTCACCATTAGTAAACAAGAATTCTCTAATCTTCATATTGAACTGATCCACAAGAGGCTGCACAACTTCGATTCTATTATGAGGTTTACTTACCATGCCAGCTGCATATTCAGAGCTAGTTTTCCCNTACATTATATAAGTTTTCATTTAAATTCCTCCATCCAAAAATTTGTCACTTAATAAATAGTTCAATTTCAATATCTAAAACTTTTTTATATCCTTAAAAAGGTTTAAATTAAGATTAATCAATTTGCATAACCATTTAGACATCAATCCAAAGAACTATGCAAATAAAGATTCCAATTAAAAATAGTTGCTTTATGGATTAGAAACATCAATTTACCAAAGTGAGAACTTAAGCTTTAATAAAGGAAATAATCATCACTCAAAGCACTAAAATATCCAAACAGGTTTTGATAATTATTTTGGCTCAATTGCTCGGAACATCCCTATGGTTTAGCCCTAATAGCGTTATGCCACAGATTACAGAAGTTTGGGGTTTGGCCACTCATGATGTAGGCCTACTGACAAACTCAGTTCAATTTGGCTTTATTTTAGGGACCTTAAGCTTTGTTTTGCTAGGGTTTTCTGACAAGTATGACCCTAGCAAAATAATCTTTGCCTGCTGCTTAATTGGTGCCTTTACGAATTCATTAATAATATTAGAGCTAAAGAACTTTCAGATCATTTTATTTACCAGAATTGTCGTAGGTTTTTCGTTGGCAGGCATTTACCCAATAGGAATGAAGCTTATTATTACCTGGTCAAAAACATCGACCTCTACAAATTTAAGTTTGCTTGTTGGAATGTTAACCCTGGGCACTGCCCTTCCACATTTAATAAGAATGTTAGGTGTGAGCTTTGACTGGAAAGTCACTATATTAAGCACATCTATTCTTTCCAGCTTAGGAGGGATACTAATTTTGATCTTAGGCTCAGGTCCTTATTTAAAAACCTCTGCATATAAAAATTTACCCCTACTAAAAAATTTGAGGGCATTAATCTATAAAAAAGATTATATTTCGTCAGCCTTTGGGTATTTTGGACATATGTGGGAACTCTATGCCTTTTGGGCTTGTGTGCCACTTTTATTATTAAACATTCTAAGCAACCCTTCTATAGAGCAGATTGCCGGCTTTTCATTCTTAATTATTGGCATTGGATGCATAGGATGTTTTCTTTCTGGAGTGATGTCGGAAAAATATGGTAGCCCACTTATTGCCGCATTAAGCCTGCTCATCTCTGGCTTGGTATGTTTATTATATCCTATCCTACCTTCCGACCTAGTTTTAATAAAACTTACTTTTCTCATTTTGTGGGGCTTTTTTGTTATTTCAGATTCACCACTTTATTCATCCATTTCGGCCCAAGCTGCACCAAAAGATCTAGTTGGGACAGCCTTGGTAACTCAAAATTGCATAGGATTTTCCATCAGTATTATATCAATTTTCATTTCAACATATCTATTCCCTCTTATTGGAGAAAGGATTGCTTGGATTCTTTTACCGGGACCTGTAATAGGATTAATTTACTTTTGTAGATTAATCGGAAAGAACTACTAAATTGATTATGCAAATATTATAGAATTAGGAAGAAGACTGTTAATGAAAAGAAAAACTGCAGAAGACATTGTTAATTCCTTCAATAACCAAAAGTTCATGAAATTCTTGAATGCTGAAGTTTCTGTTAAAGAGCCAGGCAAGTGCCAAATATCCATTCAGCAGGGAGAAAATCTAACACAGCAGCATGGACTGTTTCATGGAGGTGTTATCTCTACTTTAGCCGACAACTCAGCAGCTTTTGCGGCCACCTCTTTAATGGAAAAAAATAGAGAACCTCTAACAATAGAATGCAAAGTAAACTTTATTGATATAGCCGATGGAGAAACACTATGGGCTGACGGAGAGGTTTTATCCGCTGGCAAAAGAATTTTTCATGCCGAATCAAAAGTTTACACAAGTGTAGCAGGTGCGGTTAAATTATGTGCTGTTGCATTAGTTACCATTAAATCAACGTTAAGAGTGGAAGAACTGTCACCTTAAGAATTATTTGATATCGTTTTTTTGTTTGTCAATTTTGTTTCTTTTAATCGGCAATCTGGAAAGAAAAAAAAATACCAGCACACCAATTAAAATTACTGCCCCCTCTAAAAGAACTAGAAATCCACCGCCCAAAATTGACCTCCTCAGTAAAAACAATTTAATTTAAAATTCTTTTTTTGTATAATAGAAAATAGTGGTTTAGCTTTGCAAATAGTTGAAGAAATCTAAGAACAATAAATGTACCTCGAATTAGAAACCAGTGAGGCCCCGATATTTTTAAATTTCTAATAGAAAAATGAATGAATCCCGCTATGGAAATCGTGACGATCGTAATCACTACCGACCATTTAAGCGCGTAGATTACCCTCCTCTATTCGTCTGGCCTCCTCAACCTATAAAGGGGATTCGATGGATTTTTTCCATACCCGGATACTTTTTTCCATGGAATATGATCTACGTACTTATAGGGATCAGTGCTTGGTACTTATTATCCCCACCTTTAGAAAACTTCTCTGAAATTACCTTAGAAAATATAAGCCTTTTATTCATGAGAAATTCTAGCTTTGTAGCTATCTATTTTGGCGCATTCCATGTCCGGTTATATATTCAAAAGAAGCAAGGAACAGCATTCAAATTTAATCCTAATTGGCCAAATACAACGAGTAAAAAGTTTATTCTCGGAAATCAAAACTTAGACAATATCATTTGGACATTTGGAAGCGGAGTTGTAATTTGGACTTCACTAGAAGTTGGTATTCTGTGGCTCGCGGCAAACAATATACTAAATGTAATTTCTCCAACCGATAGACCATATTACTTTATTTTTATGATCCTAACTGTTCATTTGTGGCGCGATATTCATTTTTACCTCATTCATCGAGTCATTCACTGGGGACCCTTATACCGACATGCTCACTATATTCATCATAAGAATAATAACCCTGGTCCTTGGTCAGGGCTTGCAATGCACCCAACAGAGCATATTTTTTATTTTTCGTGTGTACTGTTTTACCTAATTTTTCCTTTCCATCCAGTATTTGCAGTTATAACCCTTGTGCATGCCGGTCTAAGCCCAGCACCGGGTCACGCAGGCTTTGAGCGCATGATTTTAAAAAATGCAGACTTTGATATTGATGCGCATGCCCATTACCTCCATCACAAGCACTTTGAGTGCAACTACGCCGATGGAATTCTTCCTTTGGACAGATGGTTTGGCACCTTTCACGATGGAAGTCTGGAGGCACAGGAAAAAATGAAAAAACGTCTAAAGGAACAGGCAGTGAGAAAAGAGACTAATACAGCTTGATCTACAAGTTAAGGTTAAAATTAATTGGCTGATAGACTAAAATAGGAAACAAGAATGTGCGTAAAGTAGGCTAAAAATAAAGTTACACTAATTGAAATTATCATAGACCCATAAAAACCAACTCTCTCTAACAGGAAAGGAAAAATTAAAAACATAGGTAGAGTTGGGATCACATAAACAAGAGTGAATAACGCGTGATTACCTATTTTTTTTTCTGGAACTCCTTCGAAATACATCCAAAATAAGACAAATAATGTAACCAAAGGCATTGCTGCTATAAACCCGCCAAGCAAGTCATTTCTTTTTGCAATTTCAGAAATTAAAACAATCAAACCGGCCGTAATTAATAATTTTATACCCATATATATCATTAGCCCCCCTCGGATCCCCTTTTTGAAGGATCATCAATGTTCACTGCTTGGTGAAATTTCGTAGTTTCGTACCTTTTAGAAATTTCTGTTTCAAAAAAATTCGCCCTAGTCCTCGTAAAAACTTCTACTGAGGGAGCACACCAGAATGTTGGAGGATCAAAAGTTCCAGCAGCTATTCCAATATTATCACCTGCTAATTCAGGCTTTAGAAAAACTGTAGATCCACAATTAATACAAAATTCGGTCACAAAATAATGATCTGACTCAGTCTGAAACTTAAAAGATTTAACTTCACCAGAGACAATATGAACGTTACTTTTATGAAAATAAATATTTACTCCAAAGGCTGAACCTGTCCTACACTGACAATATCTGCAATGGCATATACCATTTAATAGCGGTTCACCCTGCACTTCGTATCTAACTTGACCGCAGAGGCAACCTCCAGGATGGAAAATATCTGAACCCACTAAGCGAAATCTCCGAAGACTATTTACTGTAAAGATAAAGAGTTTTTAATTCATTTAAAGTTTTTTTATTTGAGAAAACTAAATGCCTGATGCAAGCTATTATTTTTATTATAGAATTTTTCGAAAATATTTTATATAATATGATGAATTAGGCAATTTTTTGGAGAAATGTAATGCATAAGGGTGAGTGTTTTTGTGGAAGTGTAAAAGTTGAAGCNGAAGGAGAGCCTGAAGTCATGCTTTATTGCCACTGTTCGTCTTGCAGGGAGTGGTCAGCCGGCCCAATAAATGCAGCGGTGTTATGGAAATCAGAGAACGTTAAAATAGTTCAAGGTGAAGAGAACCTTAACACATACAATAAGACAGAAGGTAGTACCAGAACATGGTGCACAAAGTGTGGCGGGCATCTTATGAATGTTCACCCCACTATGGGAATGACTGACCTATATCATGCAATTACCCCTCAGCTTGAATTCAANCCTATGTTTCATGTGCATTATGGAGAAACAGTCTTAAAAATAGCTGACGGCCTTCCAAAATTTAAAGATCTTCCGAAAGATATAGGGGGATCCGGAGAAACTTTGGAAGAATAATTTTGATCCTACTGATCAGAAATTCTTAACTTCAACCTAACCATTTGGTTACGTTCCTCTGTATCAGACAACTGCCAGCCAGAAGCGATAAGGCGCTCTGAATATTGCCTATTATACAAGAAAGACATAATAAGCCAAAAAAGGCCAAAAGTTATGAACGACAGGATAGCNTGCAATAGGCCTACAACAATTTCTCCTCTGAAAATTGGAACAAAAAATCCAAAAAAGAAGTAAGTCCAGGAATATCCCACAAATATCGGTTTATTTAACTTTGATTCTGGGTGTGTCGACTTTACCTTCTTTTGAAAGCCCATAAACAGAGAACCAATAATTAACGGTGAGAGATACACTAGAATTATAACTGCTATTACAATTATTTCTACATTTGATGCGTAATACAATATTTGTCCCTACCCTATTGCTTTACTGATGTCTCTAACCCCTTAAGAGCAGACTTAATCTCGTTTAATTCTGCCTCAGTGATCAAATTTTTGTTAATATTAATTTCAAAACTTCCACCGCTTAAGTTTAAATTATTCTCTTTAACGGGATCTGTAAATTCTACTTCGTACAATTTAATTTTCCTTAAAAGTCCTTTGACATCTATTTCTCTAGGCTCTTTGAAGCTAAAAAGAGATTTAACAAGCAAAAATGTATCCTCAGAAACCAATATGGAGCCAGGAGCTGCAGCCCCTTCTAACCTTGAAGCCAAATTTACGGCAGCCCCAACAGCCGTATAGTCAAGTCTATCCTCACTTCCAAAATTTCCAACAGTACAAAACCCGGTATTAATTCCTATTCTGATTTGAAGATCATTTTTTAATCCAAAGCTCTTACCCCAGTACCCAATCAATTCGTTCATTTTCTTTTGCATCGCCACTGCCATTTCAACGCACTTTCTTGCATCCTGCTCTATACCTAAGCTATCAGGATCTCCAAAAAATATCATAACCGCATCTCCGATATACTTATCTATTGTACCGCCATGCTCTAAAGCTATGTTGGACATTTCGTTTAGATAGAAATTCAAAAGATTCGTAATTTCTTCGGATTCAAGTTCATCCGATATCGACGTAAACCCTACGATATCAGAGAAGAAAACAGTGAGTTTTTTCCTATTGCTTTTAACCTCAGCATTTTGCTTTCCACTAAAAATTTGTTCGTGTATTTGAGGAGATAGATATTTGGCCAATTGATTTGAAATTGCTTCAACTTCCTTTGATTTTTTTTCAACCTCTTCCTTTGCCTCGTCAGCTATTTTTTTTTGGACTACCAACTGATCAGCTAAAGATTTACGCAAATTAGCTTCGAGCTTAAGTTTAGCAACTTCTCTTTTTAAGGTTTTTAGCTCATCAATTTCTTGATTCTCANTCATTAGCAAAAATTCTTCTANACAAAGTACAAATTAANNAATTTATTATTCATCTNAATAAAGTAAACTATTAACACTATGCCTTGCAATATATAACATCTAATCACTCACCCACTAATGCAGTTTACCTGAACCAGCAATTAAGTTACATTAGCNGTCAAATAAATTAAAGCTCTTAGGGAGGAATGATGTCCTACTCAGGAAACTGCGCATGCAAAGAAATTAGTTTTAGTTTTGATCTTGACCCAATGATGCATTTTATGTGTCACTGCACAGACTGTCAGGTTATGTTTAATGGCTCTTTTGAGGGNTATGCTATATCTGAAGACGAATTAAAAATAGANGGGACCCTTTCAAACTTCACATATGCCGGTGGTAGTGGGTTGAACCTACATGTTAAATACTGCGGAAAATGNAGTACGAAGATATATACCAAGCCAGATATTCTTCAGGGCATGATTTATGTTCCCGCTGGTCTTCTAAGGGAACAAATTGAGTTTAAGCCAAAGGTAGAAATTTGGGCAGGGTCACGACCATCCTGGACAAACAAACCATCTACTTTGGTAGAATCNTATGACGAAAATGGNACTATAGAACGCATCACAAGCTTGCTAGAAAACTTAGATCAAAGAGTATAGAAACTATCTTTTATCACCACTTCCCTTAATCTTGTTTTCAGTCATGCGAGCAGATAATTTCTCCAAATTTTCATTAGCAATTCTATCTAGATCAAACCCAAGATCAGCCGCTAAGGCGGCACAATACCACATTACATCTCCTATTTCTGAAGCGATATTCTCTCTCCAATCTTTTGGCATATTATCCANGCCGTCCCTAAAAACTTTCTTCACTTTATTTGCTACTTCCCCCGCTTCACCAACCAGACCTAATGCCGGATACATAATTTTGTATTCTTCAGGGTAAATAGCTGTTTTTACAGCACTATTCTGATATTTATTCATATCCATATTAACTCCTTACAATATATTTTTCTTTAAAAAGATCTAAAGAATTTTTTTAACACTAAGCTTTAATTTTACCCTCCACTCCCTAAAAGCAACAATAATGGAACCAAAAATTATTATGAAAGCTCCTATATAACTTATTTTATCTGGCAGTGAATTGAAAATAATTAAATCAAGAGAAATAACAAAAATAAGTGTGGTATAGAAAAATGGCATAAGAAAACTAGTTTCAGCGCCTTTAAGTGAATTAATAAAGCAAAACTGGCCTGTTAACATAAATATCCCAATTGTCACTAGAATACTTAATTCTAAGAAACCAGGTAACACAAAGAAAAATGGAACCACAAGTGTACCAATGCACATTGCAAAGAAATTGTTTAAAATCAGAATAGTAAAAACCGAATCCCTTCCAGATAATATCTTTATGCAGATAATTTCTAAGCCCATTATCAGAGCTCCAAAAAGGCAAAGCAATGCAACGGGATCAACACTTAAATCCAAAGATGGCCGTAATAATAAAAGGCCACCGGAGAAAGAAATTAATGCGGCTCCCCATCTAATTAAACCTACTTTCTCTTTAAATATTAATACGGCAAAAATCATAGCAAAAATAGGATTAAGAAAAGTNAAAGCAGTGGCATCACTTACAGGTATATATAAAATGGAAGTAAATAAAATTGACACNCCTAGCCAACCAAAAATAGAGCGAAGAANATGTAATTTTACGTTTGAAAATTTTACTTTGGGCTTAAAAATATACCAGAAAGAAACTAACAAAATAAATGAAAAGAGAAATCTAGCGTGAGCGATCTGGAGAGGATGTACTCCCTCACCAAAAACATTAGTTCCTAAACTTTTCGTCAATATCGCAGCGCAAGCAAAGCAAAAAGAAGCCCCCAGCATTAGAAATATTGAAGATGGATTTGCCATAACTGTAATTACCAAAATCAGATTGCAGAATGATTGTTTTTGTTAAANAGAAAATTTCTTGTCTTGATAAATCTATTAAGATTCGATTTTATCGTCTAATCCGAAGAAATTTTACTTTAATTTGACCTATATTGGAATGCAAAATAAAATAACTTTGAGATATACAGATTGGATCACAAAATTCAGTACACTTATAGAAATCTTGAAAATGAAATTGCGCTCATATTAGAAGCTAAAGTATCTGAAGATTGGAGATGCAATATTTGGCACGTACGTGGAAGTGAACGGGATCTAATTATTGACACAGGTCTTGGCCTATGGCCAATTACTAAAGATATTTTCCAAATTTCTGAAAGACCTGTAATTGCCTTATGTACGCACAGTCACCATGATCATGCTGGAGGCTTNANCCAGTTTGAAACGAAAGCAGGACATCCAGCAGAGAAAAATATCTTTGCCAACCCCACAAGGCAATCAACAGTTGCAAACCTAATNAAGCCGGAACACCTTATAGAAAAGCCATATGAAGCTTTTGACATCGAGAAATGGTGCATGAATCCGGCACCAATAACAAATTTAGTCCAAGAAGGAGATGTAATTGATCTAGGCAATAGAAATTTAAAAGTACTCCACTTCCCGGGACATTCTCCTGGATCTATCGGACTTTGGGAAGAAAAAACTGGAATAATGTTTACCGGAGATACTCTTTATGATGGAGTTCTCTATGATCATTTATATCATTCTGTACCAGAAATATTCAAAGAAAGCCTTTTTCGGCTTAGGGAGTTTCCGATTGATAGAATTCATGCTGGACATGGTTCAAGTTTTGGAAAAGAAAAAATGAATATAATAATAGATGAATATATNAGTGGAAAACGAAGTATGTTGTGCCCTAGCCAGGGATAAAACTGATCCTAACGCAAGAAAAAAAATTAATTATATAAAAGTTNATNTTAANTATTGACATTCATTACTGTTTTAGTAAGGTATTACCTGAGTATTGTACTCAGATATCTAAACCTACTTTCCGNCTGCCGCTTAAAGTGGCAGTCGGATATCAATCTTAAGAAAATAATTCCTGCAAATAACATAGCCCATACCTCTGCGTTTCGTAAATTTATTGAATATAAATCTGAAATATATGTATTTAATATAGGGAATTGTATTTTCCTATTTTTTGCTTAAAGTTTTTTTAGCTTTGCTACTTATTAATAAAACACTTTTTTATAGTACTGGCAGGCAATAAGCCTTCCTTTAAAATTTTTGCTATATGAGGATAAAGAAATGTCTAATAAAGGTTACTTCTTAATTGCTGATATTAGTGGTTACACAGAGTTTGTAAAACTTCACAACATGCAAAAAAAACCTCTCTTTGGAAAAATTATTGCGAAAAATTTTGAAAATCACGCCTCAGTAATAATCTCAGATCTTCTTGAATCCGTAATTGATGCTATTGAACCAGTAATGAAATTAAATAAGCTAGAAGGTGATGCAGCTTTTTTTTACACTCACGAAACAGAAGCTAAATATCAATCAGACGATATAATTAAAGTGATGGAAAAGGCAAATCAGGCTTTCTACAAAAAGGCGTCNGAGTTAGTTTTTGTCCAAGCTTGCGGATGTGAGCCATGCTCTCAATCAAAGAATCTTAAGCTAAAGATAGTTGCCCATCGTGGAAATTTTATTATCCAGAATATTCGTAATTTTGAAGAGATATCAGGGGAAGCTATAATACTTACTCACCGGTTATTAAAGAATAATTTAACTAGTAATGAGTATTGGTTGGTTACCAAAGAATTTTCTAAGAACCTTAGCAAAGAACAAAAGAGAAGGTTTTCTACCTCTTCTCACACCTTGGAAAATTTTGGAAATTTGAAATTGGATCACATTAAATTTAATACTGGAGATCCAGTTAATGAGGAAATAACTCGAAGATCAAGGGTGATTAATTGGCTTTCACAAGCTTCCTATTTCGCAAAATCTACAATGAGGCGCTCGGCTAGACGCAGTTAAGGGCTTAATTTTAACTTAAGACTATACCAATTCATTGAGCCAACCNAATANCCTCCAATGCAAATAAAACGACATGTTTTGACGGAAATAAACTTCCTAATANCGACAATATAGAGGACGCAAAACTAATAGACCGAATCAAATTTATAAATAATTCTCATTTCTGGTTTAAATTTATTTTTGGCTAAAAAATGCAAAACGATAATCGCCTTGGAATCATATTGATAATTATAGGGATGTCTTTCTTTGCCGTACAGGACATTCTAATTAAGAGCATGGCTCCCGAGGCTTCCCTAATGCAAATTTTGTTTTTTCGGGGCCTGATTGGAACATTGCTCTTAACCATATTTTTTTATTTTACTGGCAGGAAAATTAATTTTTCTTCGACATTTCCTTTCATTGCAATTCTTAGAGGCTTTCTNTTTTTTCTAGGCTTTACATCCTATTATATTTCGTTGACCCTAATTCCATTAGCAGAAGCAACTAGTCTTTTTTTCATATCACCTTTTTTTATGACAATTTTTTCTAAATTTATTTTAAAAAATGATGTAGGCCTATATAGAATTTCCGCCATATTCGTTGGATTTCTAGGAATATTACTCATTATTAAGCCAAACTTTTCTGAATTTAACTGGGCAATGATACTGCCAATCTTCTGTGCTGCCACGTATTCCTTATCTATGATACTTGCAAAATTAACAAGCCATTCAGATAGTTCATTTCAACAAACTACTCATATTTATGTAAGCAACTTTATTTTTGCAGCCACAACCTCGCTCATAGCTATTAATTTTTTTCCAAATGTTGAAGGAAATTCGGGTATTGCCTTTTTAGTTAGACCTTTTGATTTTACTAATTATTTATTTTTAACATACATCGTTATAATATCTGTCTTTGGAACTATNGGAATTCTTTGTCTGATTATGGCTTATAGGATCGGATCGCCTGCCGCCAACTCACCTTGCGAATATATCTTTTTAATTTACGCCNTATTAATTGGATATTTTTTATTTAATGAAATACCCGACATGCTTTCACTCTTCGGAATGCTACTTATCACTTTAAGTGGAATCTATATTTTTATCCGTGAAGGGGTAAAAAAATCAGAAATAGCNACCGAAACAAGATTAAGATAAATTTAAATCTTATACCTAAAATTTAGCCATCTAACACTCATGCATATTAAGTAACTCAAACAGATTTTTTAAAATCAGAACCACCAAAACCTCAAATGATTATTGCTTTTTAATACCATTAAATATTCTAGGACCCTCGATTAATTTGATTTTGGTATCTCCCATAATTTCAGTTAATTCATCTCTCATGATACTCATGATTTTATCAGCTTCTATTTTTGAGTTAAATCGCGAGACAACAAAACCAGAATTAGAAGATGTCTTAAATATTTCTCCGCTAATTTGACCTGCCTCTATGTTTCTCGGAAGCATCTTATGNTCTAAAAATGATATAAACATATCAAACTTGATATCTGAAGTAGAGGAAAACTCTGCTACCCTTACATACATCTGGAAACCACCTTAAATAATTTAAAACTTAACTTTAGACTCTGCCTTCTAAGTAGAGAGCAAGTCAACATTTATCACCTTTCAATTACTAAAGAGTAAATTCTGGAAAACCAAATCCCAATTTTTACTAATACTTGATCGCCCTNCAATTGCCTATTAGGACGATAAAATCAACTTTAAAGCATTTAACAAGTATCAGGGAAAAAATTATAAAGAATGGAACAGACTGACCATGATCTGTGCGGACCTATTTAGCGGCCAACCTAAAATTATCTGTGCAAGAAAGATACCAACCTAGACTAATCTATATCCCATTTAAAATCATTTAANTTTAGCAGAAAAAAGAAAATAAATGACAACTGAAATAACTGAATAANGCNTAATTACTAATTGACTTTTAAATAAACTAATTTAAAAGTTCACAATCAATACCAAAAAAATAAAAAGGGGCAATTATGGACCAACAAATTCGCGCATCACTCCAAAGCAGTACCTTTTACAGCTTCTTAATAATTATGTGCATTACAACTGTCAGCCAATTAACCACTATGATGGCAATATTATTTGCTGATATTTCAGGAAAAGAGTTACTCATTGCAGCAACTGTTTTTGCCTCAGGCTTTTTTGGAGCCTTTGGAATCATTAGAACAATGACCAACCTAAGCTTGNTAATNAACGAATTAGATCAGAAAACTTCCTCAACAAATTGGGGNAAGGAAATGCAAGCTATACCTATTTCAGTTTTGAGATTTGTTTTTGCAGCTGTATTTGTTATCGTTGCATTAATACAGATAATAACAATTTANAGTTAATTAACTGCNGGTCACCCTTAGCTGGGTGACCATTTTCTTTTNACCTAAAACTCAGCTAACTGTTCGAAAAGTTATTTNATTATATTACGTTCATTATTAGCTTAACACTTTGGATGATTGAGATAACAATACTGATACGGCAAAGCAAACTGAGCATCCCTATAACCTTTATCTGCAGCCAGCTTCCACCAAACTTGTGCTAAGTCCGTATGTATTGGCACTCCATAACCATTCCAGTACATATTTCCTATCATATATTGTGCATAGGTGTTTTTATTAATTGCTGCTTTTTGATACCAGGTAAAAGCTGTTTCATAATCTTGTTCCGCCCCCCATCCATTAAAATATAACCCCGCTATATCAGCTTGCGCATAAGAAAATCCATCTTTCGCCATTGGCAACCAAATATTATAAGCGGATCGATAATCTTTCGCTGCATATGCATCTAAGCCCTTCAAATATTTCAATTGAATCTTATTCAAACTATCCTGCCAATAANCTTCCACTTTAGAGCGCTTTAAATCTTCTGCACTTAATAAATTTTCATTTANCTCAAAAACTGAAGTAAANAAGAATAAANAAATNCCAAAAACTACCGCTCTATAATATTCTTTCACTTACAAAGCTTTTGAATAAATATTCACTAGGATCACACCTATAACTATTAAAGCCAAACCTAAGACTGCCTGCCACTGAAGAGATTGTCCAAAAAATAAAAAACTAGCTAAAGTTATTAGAAGTACGCCTAGACCAGCCCAACAGGCATAAACAATAGCTATCGGTATCTCTCTCATTGGAAAAGTCAGGAGATAAAAGGAAGCGGAGTAGGCAATGAGCAACCCTAAAACAGGTATAACCTTTGTAAAATTATTGGTTAGCGGTAACAGCATGGTGCCAATTACCTCACATAAAATTGCTCCAGCCAAAAATAGATAGTTCATATTATTCCTTAAGAAGACGTAATTTTCTTTTTATTTCAGTTTCTAGCACATTCAAAAAATTTGACTTATCTCGGTTAGAAAATTCTTTCCCTCGCCCTTTGTAAAAGGGATCTGCACTTCTCATTTCAGTCATTAAATTTCGATTTGCCAATACTGATCCAATNTTTGAATGATCTAATTTTGTTCCATCTGGCTTAATAACTGTAGCTCCATTTTTTATACATTTGTCAGCAAGAGGAATATCGCTGGTGATGACAAGATCATTTTGATCAGCTCTTTCGGCAATCCAATCGTCTGCGACATCAAGACCGTCAGCAACAATCTGAAGAGATATCAGAGAATGAGGGTGCGGTCGAATTCCTCCATTCGAGACTACGAGAACCTGAGTAGCATTTCTTATTGCAACTTTATAAACTTGTTCTTTTACCGGGCAGGCATCAGCATCTATATAAATCTTACTCATGTATTTTTGCCTTTAACTTTACTATTAATTGTCTAAAAAACTATAGAGACACGGTTTGAAATTTTGCTGGATTTGTAATTTCNATTAGCTCTAAATCCTCNGAGTGTTCTATTTCTCGATGATGAATTCCGGGAGGTTGATAAACACTGTCTCCTTTATTAAAAGTAAAAATACCCTCNCCCTTATATTCAAATTTTACCCAACCCTCTAAAATATAAACCATNTGGAATTTAAGTTGATGATAATGCCAATCCCCTTTTGGATGTTCTCCTGGGATAGCTTTAATTACGTTAGCCCCAAAATCACCTGATGTTGCTTCACCTATTCCAAGACTTCTATACTTAAAGAATCCTCGCAATCCAGAATCAAAATTGCTACCTTTAGCTCTAGATATTGTAAATTTCATTTGATACCCCTTTTATAGAAAACTTAAAATTTAATTAATAAAGAATAACTTTTACTGACACAAGAAAAGTGGCGANTAATAAAGGACCCTATTTTTATCTTAGAAGAAATTTTATATATCTTGCTATAATTAATCTACAATTCACAATTAAGAGATAATAATGCCGAAAACACTAACTAGCCCTCCAAAAAGAGAATTCCAGAGCTTCCATGACTTTCCAATAGTAAATGATTTGGATAACTTTGAAGCTGACATAGCTATTATNGGAATCCCNTTTGGTGACCCNTACTCTATGGGAGAGGCCAGCAATGACCAATCTAATGCNCCTACGCATATAAGAAGATTTTGNGAGCGTGCTTTAAGAGGGCTAGATAGATTTGATTTTGATATCGGCGGTAAACTGCTAAATGATCAAGATATTAAAGTAGTAGATTGTGGCGATGTAATCGGAGAGGCAAAAGATGTATCTGGAAACCATCTCCGCTCTGAGCAAGCTGTAAGAAAAATCTTAAATGCAGGTGCTTTACCTATTATTCTAGGTGGAGATCATGCAATTCCAATACCTGTATTTAGAGCTCTCGAAAATCACGGACCAATCACATTAATTCAGGTCGATGCACATATTGATTGGAGAGATACTTTCCATGGAGTTACCCAAGGTCTTTCAAGTGTAATAAGGAGGGCATCGGAAATGAATCACATTAATGAAATATATCAAATCGGACTTAGATCTGCTGGAAGTGCACGGCCAGAAGAGGTTGAAGCTGCGTTAAATTATGGAGCAAATCTTATTTCTGATATNGAACTTCAAGATGTTGGTATGCAGGAAATTTTNGATAGAATTCCGGATAAGCAAAACTACTACCTTACTATAGATGCAGACGGTGTAGACCCAACAATCATGCCTGCTGTCGCTGGACCAGCACCAGGNGGAGTGAATTATTCTCAAATGAGAAAATTGATCCAAGGTCTTGTTAAGAAGGGTAAGGTTTTAGGAATGGATATAGTTGAGATAACCCCCAGTAAGGATATAAATGGCATTACAGCCATTACAGCCGGCAGATTCATATGTAATTTGATAGGCAGTGCGGTAAGAGCTGGATATTTTAATAAACAATAGTATTTTAATAATAACTCAAATGCAGCATAAGAAATCGTCATGACCAAAGTTCTAAAATAGCTATGAAAAGATACTTATTACTATTCGTTTTTATTGCTTTTCCAGTCTTAGCTGAGTCAGAAATAAATGGAACTGACAGCACTTTGATACTAAACGGGAAAAAAGCAATCACCTCTTTTCTTAGAGATAATGAAGTAATTNTGGGAGCGCCCAAATGGTCTTATCAAGTCGCAGGAACTCATCACCCATGGGCCTTAATTATAAAATCTGAAAAAGGAATTTATAATTGTTATCTTACTTTTGAAAAAACTTCACTAAAAGATATGACCTGTGATCTTTATTTATATATGGATTAGCTATAGCGGTCATATATATAAAATTAATTGCAGCACTTAGGATTTTCGTTAAGTTAGCCAGAAGAATTCACTTAGGCTTTATTTTTATAATTATAGAACGATAGTAAAAATGCTATTGCGCACAAAAGATTTACTAATATAAGGCAAACAAGAAAGCTTTCATCACCGCCCAAGCTTATTACAATAGCCCCCACAATACCTCCCGACGACATTTGCATAGCGCCCGCAACACCAGTTGCAGTTCCTGAATTGCTACCTGTAGCGGACACACCGCCAATAATACAATTAGCAACAGTAAACCCATTTCCAAGACCAAATACTATAATAGGCAATGATATATACAAAGGATTTAAAAAACTATTCAAATGCATGAAAAGTATTGAAAGATAAGACATAAAAGAAAGNAGACANCCAATGATAATTAATTTTTCAATTCCGAAAACTGCTGCATAATATTTGTTTAAAATATTGCCAGCAAAGTAACCTAAGCCTGTAAAAGAAAGCCAAAAGCCAAATTCCAATGGAGAAACTCCTAGTCTTGCAAATTCATAAGGCATAAATCCAAATGATGAAAAGAAAATTCCCACTAGAATAGAACTAATAAATGTAAGAATTAAAAACTTAGAATTCTTTAATACCATTAAATAAGAATTAGAAATTTTCTCAAAATTCAATCTTTTTATTTTATCTATCTTTGTTTCAGGAATTTGGATCAAAGCACAGATAAAGATTATAAAGCCAAATAGAACAAAAATGTACATTGTTCCAACCCAACCAATAGTTTCAGCAATAAAGCCACCTAAAATTAAGGAAATTAGAGGAAAAATAACCATAATGGCAGTCACTAATGATAATTTTTCGGCAGCCTCAGTCTTTTCAAAACTATCTGTAATTATTACACGAGCCATTGACATACACGCGGCAGCGCCCAATCCTTGTATTACCCTTAAAAATAATAAAGAAAGAATATTGGGTGAAAAAATTGAAATTATACTTGAAGCAGCAAATAAAAATCCACCCATAAGCAGGATCGGCCTCCTGCCATATCTGTCGGATAATGTACCAAAAATTAATTGTCCCAACCCAGCAGCGAGCATATAGTATGTTAATACTAATTGGACAGTTTCAGCTGAAACATTAAAATCATTTTTTATAATTAAAATTGANGGAGTGATAAGACCCATCCCAACCACAACGGAAGCATTAGCAAGGGCCAGGATATATATTATAAAATTATTATCTTTCAAAACCTTTTAGCCTTTCTTTTTTTTGCTCCATTCTTCCTTTTATATTTAATAGAATTTTTTCTAATATCTTTACTGTCTTTTGATTGCTTTGAAGAGTTATTTACCTTGGCATTATTCTTTTCTGAAGACTTACTTTCCCTAAGATTAGTACTTTTAAAAGGNGTTCCATCAGACTTAAATGCAGGAATATTTGATTTGATTAATTTCTCAATTGCTCGCAGGTATTTAAGTTCTGAACTTGAGCAAAATGAAATAGCATCACCAGAAGCTCCAGCACGTGCAGTTCGTCCTATTCTATGCACATAGCTTTCAGGACTTTCAGGTAAATCAAAATTGACCACTAACTTTACACCTGGAACATCAATTCCTCTAGCTGCAATATCTGTTGCGATAAGAGCTGGGCAAGATCCATTTTTAAAATTTGATAACGCCTTTTGTCTTTGGTTTTGTGATTTATTTCCATGAATGGTGTCTATATTAACACCTTCTTTTGATAAATTCTTAACAATCTTATCAGCGCCATGCTTGGTTCGCACAAACACCAATACTCTAGACCCTGAACTATTAGTAATAATNTTTTTTAGAGCATCTTTTTTGTGAAGACGGTCTAACATTATAATTTTTTGTTTGATTTTCTCTATGGGTTTTGAGGCCACGGAAACTCCAACCTCAACAGGTTCTTTCATGAAATTTGTAGTTAGATCTTTTATCTGATCTGACATGGTAGCTGAGAAAAGCAATGTTTGGCGGTCTTTAGGAGTAACAGTTAAAATTCTTTTTATGGAAGGTAAAAACCCTATATCTAGCATTTGATCCGCCTCATCTAACACAGCAAATTCAATATGGCTTAAATCTATCGTAGTTTTTTGCAGATGATCCTCTATACGACCAGGTGTGCCAATAATGATATCAGACCCTTTTCGTAAATCTTTAAATTGTCTGGCAATCGGCACCCCACCCACTACCACACATGTCTTAAGATTAGCAAAAGATGCAAAAAACTTAGCCACCTCACCAATCTGCAGTGCTAGCTCTCGCGTTGGAGCTAATACAAGCATCTTAACTTTCCTAAATTTTCCAACACGTTCTTTTTCATACAAAAGACTTATCAACGGCAGAATAAAAGCTGCAGTCTTACCTGTTCCAGTCTGAGCTAACCCAATTAAATCCCTTCTTTTCAAGATGATAGGAATAGATTTAACCTGTATCGGTGTAGGAGCATTAAACCCCTTCTTGTCTAATGCTTTAACAAGAGGTGTAATTAGGCCAAAAGATTTAAATTCCAAATTTATTGATCCTTAATTTTCTAATTGGATATTTTTGATGGAAATATTTGATCAAACGCTAAATTGTATTACTCAATACAGTCTTAGTTTCTTAGATCACTAAAACAAAAAGTCAATCAAAGGATGTGTATTGCATTAGTATCAGAAACTTGGGTGTTTCACTTGNCATGTCAAAAAGTACACATGATCTACAACCACATGTGAAGTCATTGGGTTTACCTANTTATATGTATCGGAAGCTCAGCAANCCAAGATTCTCAATTTAAGATTTACACCTNATCCCCTCCCTATTAAGATATTCACATAAATTAAGGCAAGAACACCTGAATGGGAAAGCATGCTTAAAACAACAATAATTAATACTTTTGCTTCAGAAGATGATTGTGACATGTTTATAATGGTACTTAAACAGCAATGGCCGAACTATATTGAAAAACTTCCAGAAAGCACTTTAGAAATTGTTAAAGATACTGAGTCTCCAAACAGAATGTTGGCACTTTGGACATTTAAAGAGAAATCACATCAAAAGATTATACAAGACCTTGGAGAGAAAATAATAATCCCCTACAGAGACAGACTAGCTCCTAAAACAATTACCAANAATTGGGAGGTTGAGCATACATTAGCNATTGGAAAAACAAAATAGATCTCTAGAGACTAAAAAAATAAGAATTATAGGGGGTTAATAGGATTTAGCTCAAATGTTTTAGCTCTGTTTTGCCGCTAAAATGAAAGATTTTGAAGCGTTACATCGCCAACTTTTTTACCGGCCCAATTATTAATCTCAGGAAAGAAATAAGGCCTAACATCTTTTTTAATTACATAACCAAGTGCTCTAAAAACTGCACCAAGAGCAACCTCTGCACCCCTTTTATTNCCATCTCTTGTTTTTAGCATCAANCCAAGCTTAAATTCGTGAAAGGCTGCAGAATANACACCCTCGGCTCCTACCTTAACCATAATTTTTTCCCTATATGCTTCATTAACAGCAGAGCAAGCACGGTTTCTTCCAGCAACGAAATAAGGATGGGCAGAAATACTTTTATTAAGCCTAAGNCAGGCTTCTTTTGTTGCAACCGGCAAGTTGCCACCACCAGAAAACAAGGCAAAAGCCCTGGCCCANTTTTTTAATGGAGCACGATAAGCTGGNGCCCCACATCCATCAATCGCAGTCACATTTGAAAGCAAGTTTGAATCAGTCATTATCTGCAACTTATCAAGAATTTTTTGCTGAGCCTCATGGTAAATCTCGGCATAATTATCCGTATTACCAGTCATCAGCTTGGCTAGAATCAACATGCCAGCATGTTTTCCACTACAGTTATTATGCGTTTTGTGTGGTTTTTCTATTGTTCTAACTTGCTCAATCAAACTTTCTTGCTCCAATGACCAATGCGGACCGCAAATGAGGGCCTCGGGACTGATATCAAACTTTTTCAACAGAGTTNTTACGGCATTACTATGACTTTCCTCTCCATTGTGACTTGCACAAATAAGCGCAACTTCGGCAGCAGTCATAACCGGCAAATCATTCACTTGATTAAGCATTTCAATAAGGGCGATTGCCTGTAATGGCTTCATTGCAGAGCGAGGAAAAATTTCGCTACTATAACTCCCCATACCAAAATGAACCTCACCATATGCGTCACAAACCGCAATATCTACTTCATGAATACTTTCAGCCACACCATTACGATTAACTAGAACACGTAAAGGTTCATCAGAAATGAAAGGTAAAGCCTTCATTTTCTTATATGCCGTCATCACACTTTTCCCTTCGTTGGACTTTTAATTTTTNGGTATGGGTAGCATAACAGNAATACACCACCAACTATAAAAACAATTGCAAAAAATGCTGAAAACCCAATGGGCAAAATATTATAAATCAACTCTAATCTAACAAGCTCGTCAGAAATATAGTAATCCACACAATCGTCAAAGCCACCATCATAGGACCATCGGGAATTGTCCTCGATCAAATCACATTCAACACTTGCTTCTGCAAATGTTAAACCACCTAAAATTGGAACTATTTCTTCACCAAATATCATTAGTAGATACAAGCAGGAAAATAAACCTAAGGTAATGAGTAGCATACCAATCACTGTATTTGATGGTAAAAGTGATATAGAAAACATGAGAAGAAATGTCTTAAGTGCTTTCATAGCGCTAATAACCTATCTACAATAATTCGGCAAATCTAACTGTTTACTCTTTGTTGTTTCATATTTCTTATAGTACCCACCAGAGTACCTTCTACAATCCCTAGCACAACCAGACTCAACTATAAGCCTATTCAAGTCTTCCTGAACCCCATTATTGACTACGAAGCACTCACCAACCTCTCTATTGTAAGTCAGATCACCAGACATAAAGCAAATAACTTCAGATGATTTTCTAATGATAGAGACTACCTCTCTCTTGCAAGAATTATATGTAGGCTTACCTCGCTCATCTGCCGATATACCATTCAGTCTTACCCTATCCCTTCCCACATCAATCGTGTCAGCATCAACTATATTTACGGAGTATGGAGAAACACTAATCACTCTTACGTAGGAGTTTCTCGGCTTTTCATCACTAACTGCTAGCAGCATTCTAGTAGATGGCTTTTTATTAGGGATATCCTTAGCGACCGCTTTACAACTTATCAATATAAAAATTAAGATCTTTATAAACAAAAATTTGGACATTGGACCTTATTTACATCAAAAACGATATAACATAATATTAGTTATTAACTGCCATTAGCTTAAACTATGAGGAAAAGAGAATGAAAACTCAAGTCATGACCTTTAAAATCAACAAACCTTATGAGCATTGGGAAAAAAATTTTGACAGCCATAAAGAAGCTCAAGCTTCTGCTGGAATGACTCCCTTATACAGAGGACGTTCTGAAGATGATCCACAAAAGGTCTGTATAGTAGTTCGCATAATTGATGAGGACAAAGCTGCTAACTTTATGGAAGAGCATAAAGAGGATATTCTGGAATCCGGTCACATGTTAGAGACAACTGAGCAAAGCGTTTATCTAGGATAGACATCTCAAGGAAGATTATTAGAATAAAGTGCGAGACAGTTGGTATGAAAGAAAATGAGTGAAAACCAGTCTAGAAACTTTGTAAGTGTGGGCTTAATAAGTTTTCCGTCTAGAGTGCAATACGATTTGTGGTATGAGAAATATATCACGTTTTATTCTCCTAAAGCAGTTGAGTTTTTAAAAGAAAATGGACAATTAAACCAGTCAGCGAGCTTAATTGAAGAAAACAACGATTTAATGCGAGTTGCTATTATTTGGACTTATAGAGATAAAAGTGCCTATGAAGCATGTCAAAAGTTTCACAGTCAGTGGGCAAAAATTGGAGGCGACTTTATTGGGAAATCATCTTTTTATCGCGGTGAACAAATATGGGGATTTAGTTAGCAAATATAATTCTGGCGCAAAGAAACAGATGGAGGTTTCTAGCGCAACTGATCTTCATTTGATATTCTGATCAACCGAAAGCTTACCCCCTGCCCATATTGGCAAATTTTCTTTATCTGCCAACCATACTTCTTCTTCAGCAGTATTAATTCTTCCAAATTCCAAATTTCTTTGAGGATAACGACCAAACTTTTCTAGAACTTGTCTATGCTGATCTACAGCTTTTTTGTTCCTGCCCTCAAATAAACTAAAATGAGGGTAGGCATCGATAGCCATATCAATTATTTCGCAAGCGCGCACGAGATCAGAGATATTTTCAGAATGGGCTAAGGCCCAAGGCAGGAGATATAAAAGCGCTGGAGGTAATTTTAAAGTTTCTTGTATTTTATCTGTTCTCACTAAATCTCGGACTAGCTCCCGGCCTATGTAATCAAACGAAAAAGCCTCAGCTGTTCCTCTAAAACATGAGCGTGACAGTTGATCTGCCAATAAGACCCTTGCAATCTGACCTTCAGTAGTAAACCATTCATCTTCAATTAAAGTTGGTGGATCAGATTTTAATTCTCGAATAACAAAAGAAAAAGGCTGACATAGCGCGTCTAAAGCAGTTCCACTTCTAAACCAGATACCTAGAAGAGGTTCTACTATTTCATCAGTATAAAGACCCTTTTTAGCTTCCGGATCGCTAATGTCACAACCGCACATGTAATTTAAAACACTTTGTGGCGCTCGTGGATTTTCCACAGCTTTAAGTACTGCAGGTATTCTACTGAATTTTTTAGGGGTCAAATCTTGAAATGACATGACTACTTATTTCTTTTTTTCTTCTTTACAGGGGTCCTGACTATCCCATATCTGTATTTAAGCCAATAAACGATGAATAGCTTCCATAACGGATTGAACGTAAAAATTAAAAATTTGGCTAATGCAAAATAAAATCTACTCATTTTTTATTAACACTTTTAAACATTCCTATTCACCATCTCACGCCATAGCTTCTCATCTTTCCACAACTGAACATGCGTAACAACTAAATCATCAGACATATGTTGCCAAACTAAGCTACTTTCATTTTCAAAAAGACATTTTGGCTCCAAAAGTGTCCAACCTGAAGCTATACTATCCCTTATATCCTTCACGAACTCATCGGAATTAAGCAAACCGAATTCACTAACGTACATGAAATCTTGATGCAGAAAACTCTTAAGTATCCCAGCATCTCCCTTTTCTGCAACACTTACAACTTTAAGATATTTTTCACCCATATAAAATTCCTTGGAATTACCTATTGATCGTTAAAATTATTTCTTTTTCATTTTTTTCCACGCCAATTCCTAGCTGTAAAATTTATAATTATTTTTAAATTGATGTTGGCAAATTAACTAAACGGCAACCGTAAAAAGAGGCCAATAACCTGGGATCCCTTTTAGTTCATGTTGGCCAAACTTTTGTAATTTTAATTCGGAGCCAGAAATAAGATCTGCTAAACTTTTCGTAATAACGATATTGTTACCTTTATCAATGTCCATTACTCTGGACGCTATATTAACAGCCATGCCAGAAATATCTTCTCCCCTCCACTCAATATTTCCTAAGTGCAGACCACACCTAGATTCTATTCCCAAGAATTTAATAGCTCTTTTTATTTCAACTGCACAAGTAATTCCTCTTACCGGCCCATCAAAAACTAGTAGAGCTCCATCACCAGTACTCTTAATATAGTTACCAGAAAATTTTTCAGCCATTTCTTTAATAATTACATCATGCTTATCAAGAATTTCACTCCATTTTTTATCTCCAAATTCAGAGAGCTTAGACGTTGATTCAACAATGTCTGTAAACAATATTGTAGCCAATCTATCATTCTCTGTAGTTTGCAGTTGGTTTCTTAAGGATGATTTTTTAAAGAAAAAATCTAAATCATCAGCTAGTTGGTCCTCTAAGCCAAAGTAAGGCAGGTGCCCGCCGGAAGAATATTCAATATATTTTGCATCAGGAATATGCTCCGCAATGTAACGGCCATTCTCCTTTGGCACTCGCTTGTCATCCCTACTGTGGCAAACTAATGTTGGAGTTTTAATTTCTGGTAAAATTGCTC
>PBQX02000070.1:0-26498 GCA_002725175.2 Paracoccaceae bacterium | reverse complement strand
CTTAGCCCAGCTGATTCACATCTAGCTTCTATCGATTGTTGTTTCGGGTTTATCATTTTTCTTATAACTCAGTTTTTTAACCTTGGACCATATTTTTTCCATATATAATTTATTAACTTTCGACAACTCTTTATTTTCCATGCCCATTTGCAACTCGAGAAGATTAAACCGTTTAGAAAATTTATAATTTGCTTTTCTTAATGCTGTGTCACAATCAATATCCATATGTCTGCCAAGATTAACAAGTGTAAAAAGCAAATCGCCCAACTCTTCTTCAGAATTAGAACGGTCGCTATTCTTTATTGCTTCAGAAAGTTCAGCTAGTTCTTCTTTTACTTTTTCTAAAACTTCCCCTTCGTCTTTCCAATCAAATCCANCTCTGCTTACTTTTTCTTGAATTTTCTTTGACTTTATCAGGGAAGGTAAGTTTTTTGAAACCCCAGATAGCAGGGATTTCTCATTTATATTGTNTTTTTCACTTTTCTCTAAGTCTTTTATTATTTCCCAATTTTCTTTTTGTTCCTTAGCTGTCTTAAATTCTTTATTTTTAGAAAATATGTGAGGGTGACGTCTTATCATTTTTTCGCTTACTGCGTTTACAACATCTAAAAACCGAAATAGATTTTTTTCAGAAGCAATTTGAGAGAAGAACACAACTTGTAAGAGAAGGTCACCTAGTTCTTCCATTATCTCATCAACATTACCATCAGCAACGGCTTCAGCTACCTCATANGCTTCTTCAATGACATACTTTGANAAACTTTCGAAGTTTTGCTCTAAATCCCACTGGCAACCATTTTGAGGATCTCTNAGTTGGCTCATGATTTGAAGGATTCTGTCTGCACTTTGTTTGCTAGCAGGTGACCTTTCATCTTTTTCTTTTTTCTGCATCTAGNTATTAATAGCTTGCTCAAGATCTGAAATTAGATCTTCACTAGATTCAATTCCAATTGAAAGTCTGATTAGATTNTCTTCAACATTAGATTCTGGACCTTCAACAAGTTTTCTATGTTCGATTAAACTTTCTGTACTTCCTAAAGAAGTAGCAGGCAAAAATACTTTTACTTTTCTAATCACCTTTTTGACCATTTTTGATCCACCATTCATTTTTATTGAGATCATGCCGCCAAATCCATTCNTCATCTGCTTTTTTGCTATAACAAATGTGGGGTGATCTTCTAANCCCGGNTACAGGACCTTTTCTACAGCAGGATTTTTGGCTAAGTGTTTNGCTAAAAGCAACGCATTATTGCTAGATTTTTGAAATCGAATAAAAAGGGTCTTAAGCCCCCTTATTAATAACCAGGAATTTAATGGGCTCATTACGCTTCCCTGATAATTCCTAGCTTGGATTATTAGGTCCCAGAATCCATCCTTCCTTTTTGTAGATAAAGCCCCTCCTAATGAATCGGAATGTCCATTTAAGTATTTTGTTGTTGATTGAAAAGAAATATCAGCACCTAGATCCAACACATTTGAAGTACAGGCAGGNGAGCAAGTTGCATCCACTATTAATTTACATTCTAATGAGGAGGTAATTTTTGATACTCTTTGTATATCTATTGTGATCCAATGTGGATTAGAGGGGGTTTCAATCCACAAAAATTTTGTCCTTCCCTTTTGAATATATCTTTCCGCATTGTATATTTCTTCAGCTTTAATTCTTGATATTTCTATACCTCGTCTAGGACAAATATATTCTAGATATCTTGAAATAGCATAATAGATTGGGTCTTGCACAATAATATGGTCTCCAGATTCCAGAACTTCCAAAAGAGTGATNAGCCCTGACATGCCAGAAGAAAANAGCAAAGTATCTTCACTTTTATCGAGAACCTTTAAAATTTTCTCAGCCTCAGCTGTAGTTGCATTGCCCTCTCTGGCATATATAAAGTCCCCTGATGGTTGGTAATTTTTGTCTCGCACAAAGGTTGTAGAGAAGTCTATTCTTGGGATTATGCCTCCAGTTTCTTTATCAAAAAAGTGGAGTGATTGAACTAATTCAGTTTCTATGTGNTTAGTAGCTCTATGTTTTTTATTCAATCAATCATTCCCGCTGTAAGGTGCAACGTATTGTAATGCCATATCCCAAGGAAAAAATATCCAGGTATCTTGGGAAACTTCTGTGATATATGTATCCACCATTTCTTTTCCTTTTGGCTTAGCATAAACAGTTGCAAAATGGGCCTTTGGGTATATTTCTTTTACTATCTTCAGGGTTTTNCCTGTATCAACTAAATCATCTATTATTAATATGTCATTACCATCTCCAACCAGCCTGGGATCGGGTTTTTTTAAAATAACNGCTTCAGCTTGTTTTTGATGGTCATAGGATTTTATACTTATTGTATCCACAGTTCTGATATCTAGCTCTCGAGACACAATCATTGCTGGTATCATGCCNCCCCTAGTTACGGCCAATACTCCCTTCCAACTTCTTTGTACATCTAATCTCCAAGCCAAGGCGCGACTATCTCTATGCATTTGGTCCCAGGAAATGTGAAATCCTTTTTCATGAGGCAGTCTATCTGGTTGAGTTTTTTTCATATGTATTAATCCTTACGTCCAGTCACAACATCTATGTCTGGAGCGTCTTCNGCTTTCATTCCAATAACATTATAACCCGCATCGACATGAAGAATTTCTCCGGTTACTCCTGATGACTGGTCAGACAATAGATAAACAGCAGATTTTCCAACCTCTTCTTGGGTAACATTTCTCCTTAGTGGTGAGTTCAGTTCATTCCATTTCATAATGTATCTAAAGTCCCCAATGCCAGAAGCAGCAAGTGTTTTTATTGTACCTGCGGAAATTGCATTGACCCTTATATTAGATGGTCCAAGATCCATTGCCAGGTATCTTACAGACGCTTCAAGCGCAGCCTTGGCCACTCCCATGACATTATAATGGGGGAGTACTTTNTCAGCNCCATAATAAGTCAGGGTAAGAGCCGAGCCTCCATTTTTCATTAGNTTCTCTGCTTTTTGAATAAGTGAAGTAAAAGAAAATACGGATATTTGCATTGTAGTAATAAAATTTTGCTCTGAAGTATCGAGATANCGTCCTCTAAGTTCATTTTTGTCAGAAAATCCAATAGCGTGAACTATGAAGTCTAAGTGCCCCCATTTTTTTTCNATTTCGGAAAAAACATTATTTACAGAAATTTCATCGCTAACATCACAAGGTAAGACTATTTCAGAATNTAAGCTTTTTGCTAAAGGTNCAACTCTTTTTCCTAGNGCTTCACCTTGGTAGGTAAAAGCTAGAGACGCGCCTGCCTCTCTGCAAGCTTTGGCGATTCCCCACGCTATCGATCTCTCATTTGCGAGTCCCAAAATTAACCCTTTTTTATCCTTCATTATGTCCATCTTTTATTTCCTTGCTTTGGTAAACTATAAAGGTAAGCCTGGCTAAGTGATACGAAAATCTTTTTGTTGCTTCAAGTGCAATTACTAATATAACTACAAGTTTATCACATAGTCACCGAAAGAAAATAGTATGGAAGAACCTAAGAAAGAAATTTTTGATGGCTTAGAGCCTATAGAAATTGTAAGAAAGTGGTTTCTGGAAGCTAAAGCGGTTGAGCCCAGTGATCCTGATGCTGTTGCACTTTCTACAGTAGATTCTTTAGGCTTTCCAAATATCAGAATGGTCTTAATGAGGTTAATTTTAGATGATGGGTTTGTATTTTTTACTAACTACGAATCAGTAAAAGCATCTGAGATTTTATATAGCAATAAGGCATCCTTTTTATACCACTGGAAAACACTTCGTAGGCAGATCAGAGTTCGCGGTGAGGTGTTTAAGGAAGATTCACATTTGGCTGACCAATATTTTAGTGAAAGGTCCTTGGAAAGCCGTTATGGAGCCTGGGCTTCTAGGCAAAGCAAAACGTTACCTAATAAGAATTTGTTACATAATAAAATAGAAGATCTGAAGAAAAAATTGGGCAACAACCCTGAAAGACCAAAATTTTGGGGTGGCTTTAAATTAATACCATTTGAAGTTGAGTTTTGGGCAGATGGCAAACATAGATTACACGACAGATTTAGATGGCATAGGGAAAAAATTGGGGAAAGCTGGACTGTTAGCAGACTATACCCATAAGCTTTGGGAAGAATGATAAATATGTTTGGGTTTATCTAGGTTTTGCCAAACAAGCTTAAATATGCGATTTGGTTAAGTTAAGGTTAGTTTATCTGTATAAATCATAGTTTTGGAAAGTCTAAATGATTTGGTATTTTGTCAGCTTGCTCAAGTTTGCTTTGCCAGTTTTTTCAGGGTTATTTCTATATGTAAATATCTTAAATGCCTCGGATGACTCTTTTTGTGACCCAGAAAATCTAGAGATAGTGACGACAAATAAATTATTGCTATATAAGGTAGAAGTAGCTGATACTGTTTACAAAAGACAGAAGGGGCTGATGAATAGAAAACATTTGCCATCGAATCGAGGCATGTTATTTATTTTTGATAGACTGCATTACGCCAAGATGTGGATGAAAAACACTAGTATTGTGCTGGATATAATTTTTGTTAATGAACTGGGCATTA
Organism: Paracoccaceae bacterium; assembly: GCA_002725175.2. Taxonomy (GTDB): domain Bacteria; phylum Pseudomonadota; class Alphaproteobacteria; order Rhodobacterales; family Rhodobacteraceae; genus CACKLF01. The sequence continues at coordinate 21,944 of PBQX02000070.1, read as the reverse complement.
TTACGAAAATAGTACGAGAGGCAGAGCCCTTTAGCCTTGAAATACATTCAAGCAATAGGCCTATTAAATTTGTTCTTGAGGTCCCATCTTTTGGAAAAAATTCAGATCTTATAAATGTTGGAAATTCTATAAGCCACTGCTATATAGAAAATAAATAGATGAATTAATCTAATTTTAGTATTCACTTTTCAGTGAATTTTGCCCTTTTCAAATCTGTTTTTTCAGGTTAGATAGCCTATATGTCGGGGCGTAGCGCAGTCTGGTAGCGCATCTGGTTTGGGACCAGAGGGTCGGGAGTTCGAATCTCTCCGCCCCGACCAATATTTGAATATTTTCACTAAAAGACTGAGTTGCTAATTAGTTTTTTTATGACTGATTTTACACCAAGGTAGTAAATCTAATTAATAATTTAATTGTTCTGTAGAACATTTTTACTGCAATTATTTTATGTGATGGCCACCATCTACTATGATTTTGGTTCCTGTGGATGATTTCAGATGGGTCAAGCAGGCTAATATTGTTAATGAAACGTCCTTTGGTTTGATTACTTTGTTTAAGGGTGTTTTCTTGGCTATATTTTTCAAATTTTCGAGTGTCCTGCCTTCAACGAAATTTGTAGCAACGGCTGCTGGGGAAACGGATAAAAGGCGAATTTTTGGTCCTAATGCTCTTGCGAGAGAAATTGTCATTGTATCTATTGCAGCCTTTGCAGCACAATATGCAATATTGCTTCCAGATCCAGTAAATGCAGAAACTGAGGAGACATTTACAATTGTAGCTGACTTCGAAAGATTAAGTAACGGAACAAAGGTCCTAATTATTGAGTAAGTTCCACCTGTATTTATGTTTATTATCATATTAAATTTTTCAGGAGTTAGTGAAGATATGTCTGCATGATTGATTGGTTCTGTGTACCCAGCCGAATTAATTAAATAATCAAGTTTACCATACGTTTTTTTGATAAACTTTTTTGCAACCTCAGAACAATTTTGGTCACGTAGATCAATTTTTACGATGTTATGTCCGTTGTTATATAGTTTTTTAATCAAATTTCTCGAACGTTTCTCGCCCCTATTATAACCAACAACTACTTTACATCCATTTTTTGAAAGAATTTTAGCTGTTTCGGCGCCTATTCCGCTACTGCCACCAGTTACCAGTGCAACCTTGTTTTTTAATTCCATTTCTGTCCCCATCTGACTATTTTATATTTTAATAATTGTTTTTCCTAAATTTTTACCCTTCAGAAGATTAATTAGTGCCAGGGGGGCATTATCTAATCCTTTATATTCTTCCGTGAACACTTTTAGCTGGCCTGCTTCAAACCATTTAGAAAGGTCCTCTAAAGCTTTGAAATTTTCTTTCTGAAAGTCCATTACAATGAACCCTTCAAGCTTAAGTCTCTTCGTTACAATCACACCTGGTATATTCTTTGGAGAGGCAGTTGTCTCCTGGTCGTATTGACTGATTGCACCACAGCAAACTACCCTCCCTTTTAATCTCATCCGGTATAACGTTTGCTCTAATAAATTCCCTCCAACGTTATCAAAATAAACATCAATTCCTTCAGGGCATATTTCTTTTAGAGTTTCTGAAAAATTTTCGCCCTTATAGTTTATACATTTATCAATTCCCAAATTTTTTTCTACCCAATCACATTTTTCGTCTGAACTTGATAGGCCTATTACTTTGCATCCTAATATTCTTGCAATTTGGCACGCAAATATTCCTACCGAACCTGCGGCGGTGGAAACAAGAACAGTTTCTTTTGGTTCAATTTTGGCTATGTTTAATAGGCCATGGTAAGCCGTTAACCCTGCAATACCCTTATAAGTTAAAAGGTCAGTTAAGTTATAATTACCATCAACTTCTTTTAAAAAACTCGCACGCTTGGTTGTATATTCACTCCATTCTAGTTCGCCAGAAACCAGATCCCCTTTGTTTAAATTCTTACTTCTTGATTTAACTACTTCGCCAATGCCGTACGCCGGCATGATATCACCAACGGAGACAGCGGGTCTATATGTTGGCCCATTTAACCAAGCCCTATTTGCAGCGTCAATAGAGATAAGTTTTACCTTTATTAACACTTCCCCCGGCATAGGTTCCTTAACAGGTCTATCTGTAGTGGTGAAGCATGCTGAATTAAGCGCAAATTTTGGTAGATCTTTTAGAATTATTACTTTATTTTTTTTCACACAGCACCTCTTAGGTAACTCTATACAAAATAAAAGCCGAGTTAAAGTAACTCGGCTAAGTTTTCAGGGAGGTTAAAATATGAAACAAAATTTGTTACCCCTTAAACGGTTTAAATTGGGATTTGTTTATAGTGTTAGATCAAAAAATTAAATTAATTAGAGAAAGGATGGTAAAGGAGGGGATTTCTATGTTAGTTCTTTCTCCTGGTCCGCATATGGCTTGGTTGTTCGATTTTTATCCTCTCCCTGATGAAAGACCATGTTTTTCGTGTTTGTCCCTTAATAATTTATCTTTTTTAGTGCCGTCATTAAATTTAGAACAGTTTAGGTCAAAGCTAAACTATTCATTCTATACCTGGCAGGATGAAGAAGGCCCTAACACTGCCTTTATGAAATTAGTCTCTGAGATGTCACTGCCAGAGGGGTCTAAAATTGCAGTTGATGAGACAATGCGAGCAGACTTTTTATATTTGATACAAGACACACTTCCCAAAACACTTATTACTTTTTCTAAATCAACGGTAGGGTATTTGAGGATGTTGAAGACTGAGTGTGAATATCAGAAACTAAAGAAAAGTGCATTGGTAGCCGATAATTCAATGAAGGCGGCATTAGAAAACATTTCCCCTAAGATTTCTGAATTGGAGGTGAGTGCAATTATAAATCAAGCTTTTCATGAGCAAGGCGCAAGACCTGCTTTTTCGCTTGTTGCATCAGGAAATAATGCTGCGTTTCCTCACCACCATAGTTGCCAAGATACTCTAGAAAAAGGCAAGCCAGTAATTATAGATATAGGTGGTGTTTTTGGGGAATATTTCAGTGATATGACTCGGATGATCCATATCGGGGAACCGTCAGATAGATATTTATTCATACATAATGTAGTAGAGGAAGCCTTGCAGGCAGCACTTGATAAGGCTACTATTGGAACAGCAGCTTCAGAAGTTGATAATGCAGCAAGAAAAGTGATTGAAATAGCTGGTTTTGGTGAATATTTTGTTCACCGCACAGGTCATGGCTTAGGGCTAGAAATTCATGAGCCTCCATATATTACAAGCTCTTCAGAAATCATATTAGAGGAGGGGATGGTATTTACAATAGAGCCAGGAATTTACATGCCTGGAGATTTTGGAGTAAGGTTGGAAGAAGTTGTTTATCTTTCAAAAAACGGTCCACGTATACTTTCCGGCTTGAGCCGAGAATTGTTTGTTATAGATTAAGTTCGCTTTCTGTTATAATTTACCAGAAAAATTCCTACTATAACTAAAAGAGCTGAAACCAAGAAACTCTTATTAATTGTCTCATTTAAAATGATAAATCCGAAGAAAATTCCGAAAATTGGAGCTAGGAATGCAAAGCTTGCAACTCCAGACGCAGGATAGATTGAGAGCAGCCAAAACCAAAACACAAAACCGCCTGCCACAACTATTGAAGATTGAAAGAGAAGTATCATAGCATGATAATCTTTGAAGTCTCTAAGTAAACTGTCGGAACTTAAAGACAATAGAGTCAGAACAGGAAAAGAGATAGCTAACATCCATAGTAGCTGCATTTCAGCACTTAGGGTGCTGAATTTAGTGCCTTTGCTAATTATTGCTATCAAAGCCCATAAGATTGAAGCAGCAAGTGCTAAAAGATCGCCTATTATATTTCCGTAGCCCGTAGAATAAGAATTAGATAAGATTGCCCATGTGACACCTGTGACCGAGAGTATCAAGCCTAGCGATTTGATTTTGGTTAATTTATCGTTTCTAAACCAAAAATGTGAAATGATAGATAGCCATACGGGCATTGAATAGAATATTATAGAACTACGAACCACTGTTGTAAGATCTAGCGCAATATATAACAACAAAAACTCTAGAGCAAAAATTAAACCAGTAATTATTCCCAGTAAAATAGTGCCGGCTTTAAGTTCGATCGGCTTTCTAGATACAATCATCCAGACCAAAAGAAATAGCATGGCGATTAAGGATCTAATACCAGCTGAAAAAATAGGGTCAATACCTTCATTTGTTATTTTAATCAAGGCTTGATTGATTCCAAGAAGTCCAGAAAATCCAATCAAGGAAATTGCTCCTGCATAGTCAATTCTGTCTTTCAAGGACTCTTTCCCTTAATTTTTATTAAATTTCAAAAATGATCAATTTAAGTAAAAAAAATTTAAAGTACACTAAAAAAATGACAAAAGTTATCTATTTCAAACTGTTACTAATAATATTTCATTCATTGAATCAAAAATAGAATCGGTGTTTCAATAAAAATGATAAAGGTCAATTAAAAAAAGTAAAAAAAATATAAATATTTTGATTGACCTTTACCCTATTTATGCTTCACATAGTACTCCTACTCGTCGTTGATACAAGATGTAGTGTTTATCAGTCGTAAAGACGGGGGTGGCAAAAAAAGCAGTGTTCTGGAAATTAGAGATTACAAATTATAAAAACGTTCTGCAATTAAGTGCAGTTCTTGAAGTATATTGATTTTCTAAGAGGAAAGAACTTAGATTGGTAATGAGGAGAGGTACAAAATGAAAATTGTTCGAAGATATACATCTAATAAAAAAGATGCTTATGATAGGATAGAGTTCATAAAAACTTCATCTGAGATTAGGAATCCGGATGGATCGACTGTATTCTCGTTAAAAGACTTTGAGGTTCCTAAATCATGGAGCCAAGTCGCGTCTGATGTTTTGGCCCAAAAGTATTTTCGTAAAGCAGGAGTGCCGGCAAGGCTCAAAAAAGTGGCTGAAAAAGGAGTCCCTGAGTTTCTATGGAGGTCAGTGGCAGATGAAAAGTTGCTTTTAAAAATGCCAAAGGAACGACGCTATACAGGGGAAACATCATCTAAGCAGGTATTTGATCGTTTGGCTGGAACGTGGTCGTACTGGGGATGGAAAGGTGGATACTTTTCTACAGAGGATGATGCAAGAGCGTACTATGAAGAGATGAGATTTATGCTAGCTACGCAAATGGCGGCACCAAATTCACCACAATGGTTTAATACGGGGCTTCATTGGGCTTATGGAATTGATGGTCCTGGGCAAGGTCATTATTACGTGGATTATAAAACAGGAAAGTTAGTTAGTTCAAATACAGCTTATGAACATCCTCAACCTCATGCGTGTTTTATTCAGTCAATAAGTGATGATTTAGTTAATGAAGGCGGAATAATGGACCTTTGGGTTAGGGAGGCAAGATTATTCAAATACGGTTCTGGAACAGGAACAAATTTTTCAAATTTAAGAGGGGGAGGAGAGAATTTATCTGGTGGAGGAAATTCATCAGGATTGATGTCTTTTCTTAAAATAGGAGATAGAGCCGCTGGTGCCATAAAATCAGGAGGAACGACACGAAGAGCAGCAAAGATGGTAATCTGCGATGTGGATCACCCCGATGTAGAAGATTTTGTGAACTGGAAAGTAGTTGAAGAACAAAAAGTAGCCTCACTAGTAGCAGGATCTAAGGTCCATGAACAAAAACTTAACCAAATATTTTTGGCAATTAAATCATGGGATGGATCAGAGAGTGATGCATATGATTTAAAGGTTAATGAAAGTCTGAAAACAGCGATAAAATCAGCAAAAAAAGCATTAATACCAGAAACTTACATAAATAGAATACTACAGTATGCTCGACAGGGGTATTCTTCGATAGAATTTCCGACTTATGATACCGATTGGGACTCAGAAGCATATATGACGGTATCAGGCCAAAATTCTAATAACTCAGTGAGAGTTACTGATGCGTTTTTACAGGCTGTAAAGAATAATTCAGATTGGGAGTTGTTACGTCGAACAGATGGAAAAGTAGATAAAGTGGTTAAGGCGGCAGATCTTTGGGATCAAATAGGTCATGCTGCTTGGGCCTGTGCAGATCCTGGTATACAATTTCATGATACTATTAATGACTGGCATACTTGCCCTGAAGATGGGCAAATTAAAGCATCAAACCCATGTTCCGAATATATGTTTTTGGATGATACCGCCTGCAATTTAGCGTCTATGAATTTATTAACATTTTTGGAAAATGGAACATTTAATGTTAGTTCTTTTGAGCATGCGACCAGGCTCTGGACTTTAACCCTAGAGATATCTGTTTTAATGGCGCAATTTCCCAGTAAAGAAATCGCTGAACTTTCGTATAAATTTAGAACTTTAGGGCTGGGTTATGCCAATATTGGCGGTCTTTTGATGAATATGGGTTATGGATATGATAGTAGTGAGGGTAGAGCCCTCTGTGGAGCTATTACAGCAATTATGACCGGAGCCTCATATGCAACTTCAGCCCAACTGGCAAAGGAACAAGGACCATTTTTGGGTTACTTGAAGAATAGTGAACATATGCTTAGGGTAATGCGTAATCATCGTAGAGCAGCTTTTGGTGAAACAAATGGTTATGAAGGGCTGAAAACGGTACCTGTAAGGTTAGATCACGATAATTGCCCCGATGGTAAGCTTATAAATAAGGCTCATGAACTTTGGAATGAAGCTCTAGAACTGGGAGAGCAGTATGGGTATAGAAATGCCCAAGTAACTGTAATTGCTCCTACTGGTACGATAGGTTTGGTTATGGATTGTGATACTACAGGTATTGAGCCAGATTTTGCATTAGTTAAATTTAAAAAATTGGCAGGTGGTGGATATTTCAAGATAATCAATCGTTCAGTACCAAGTGCACTGCTAAATTTGGGATATAAAGAAGATCAGATAGAAAAGATAATAAGTTATGCGGTAGGGCATGGGAGCATGCATAACTCACCTCATATAAATGCAAAATCTTTAATAGGTCACGGATTTGGAAAAGCTGAATTAGATAAGGTGGAATCGGCACTGACTTCGGCATTCGATATAAGGTTTGTTTTTAATCAATGGACCTTGGGCACGGAATTCTGCACAGGTACACTGGGTGTCCCTAAAGATAAGTTAACGGATCCAGGCTTTGACTTACTAAAACATTTAGGTTTTTCAAAGGATGAAGTAGATCAAGCAAATAATTTTATATGTGGTACAATGACACTAGAAGGAGCTCCTGAGTTAAAGAAAAGTCATTATAGTGTATTTGATTGTGCGAACCCGTGTGGAAAAGTAGGTAAAAGATTTTTGTCGGTCAACAGCCATATATTGATGATGGCTGCTGCGCAAAGCTTTATATCTGGGGCGATATCAAAAACTATAAATATGCCTAAAGACGCTTCAATTGAAGATTGTAAAGCTGCTTACGAATTAAGTCACTCTCTGGGCGTTAAGGCAAATGCTCTTTATAGAGACGGGTCTAAGTTGTCTCAGCCTTTATCGTCAGCATTAATTGATGAAGATGAGGATATGGGTGCGCCAACTGTTGAAGAAACTACCGTACAGCAAGCTACAGCAGTCGAAAAAGTAATTGAAAATATAGTGTCGGCCGAGGTTGAAAGATTTCGTGAGAAATTACCTGAAAGACGTAAAGGCTATACACAGAAAGCGATAGTTGGAGGCCATAAGGTTTATCTAAGAACTGGTGAATATAAAGATGGGTCATTAGGGGAAATTTTCATAGACATGCATAAAGAGGGAGCAGCATTTAGGGCTATGATGAATAACTTCGCAATAGCGATATCTGTAGGCTTGCAATATGGTGTTCCCTTAGAAGAGTTTGTTGAGGCATTTACTTTTACAAGATTTGAGCCTGCTGGAATGGTTCAGGGTAATGATTCTATTAAGAATGCCACCTCCATTTTAGATTATATATTTAGGGAGCTTGCTGTATCGTATTTAGACAGAACTGATTTAGCACATGTAATTCCTGAAGGAAAAAGTTTTGATGATGTTGGGCAGGGGGAAAGCGAAGGCAAGCTGTCTTCAAAGGACGAAAGTGAAGATGAGAAAAAAGACTCAATGGATATGATAAGGAAAATATCTTCTTCGGGATATTTGAGAAATAGACTGCCCGACGACCTTATAGCTATGAGAACAGAGATAAGCCAGGAAGATGGCCATGAATTGCAACCTTCTAAAACTGCGTCTACAAATAATGTGGAAACAACTGAAGTTTTGGAAAATGATGCAAGACAAAGAGCAAAAATACAAGGTTATGAAGGAGATCCTTGTGGAGAATGTGGTAATTTTACTTTAGTTAGAAATGGAACTTGTATGAAGTGTAATACATGTGGAGGAACATCTGGCTGTAGCTAAAAGACTGCTATTTACCTCTGGAAAGCGCAGCTACCCCGGTTCTAGCTAGTTCTTTTAAGCCTAACGGCCTCATAAGATCACAAAAAGCATCTATTTTTTCTGGAGTTCCTTTAATTTCAAACGTAAAACTTTTTAATGTTGAATCAACAACGTTAGCTCTAAATACATCTGCTAAGCGCAAAGCTTCAACGCGCTTTTCTCCGCTACCTGCTACCTTAATTAAGGCCAGCTCCCTTTCAATAGTTCTGCCTTCAACTGTTAGATCATGCACAGCGTGGACTGGCACCATGCGTTCAAGTTGGGCCTTTATTTGTTCTATAACAGCTGGCGTCCCATTAGTAACAATAGTAATTCGGGATAATTTTCCAGAATGGTCAACTTCAGCAACAGTTAAGCTATCTATGTTGTAGCCTCTGCCAGAAAATAACCCTATTACTCTTGCTAAGACTCCAGATTCATTATCAACCATAACAGCAAGTGTGTGTGACTCGGTTAATTCACTTAAAGGGTCTCTTAAATTATATGCACTTTTATTATTTGAGCCCTTTTTTATATCAAGATCTGTCATTTTTCTTCTATGATTAAAATAAATGTTAAACTAAAACTGCACCGGCAGAATCCACTGAATCTTTTTCTCCTATTTCACCAAGAATCATTTCGTTATGTGCTTTGCCGGATGGGATCATCGGGAAGCAATTTTCATGCTTTTCAACAACACAGTTAAAAATTACGGGACCAGGATGGTTAACCATTTCTTCTATACTATCATCTAGGTGTTTCGGGTTACTACAGGTAATACCTTTAATGCCGTAGGCATCAGCCAGTTTTTCAAAATCTGGGAGTGATTCAGACCAACTATGTGAATATCTCTCTCCATGTAACAATTCTTGCCACTGTCTGACCATTCCCAATCGCTCATTATTCAATATAAACTGCTTTACTGGTAGCCCATATTGGACTGCAGTTCCAAGTTCTTGCATGTTCATCAGCCAACTGGCTTCTCCAGCAACATTTATTACAAGTGATTTTGGATAAGCAATCTGTACCCCAATGGATGATGGGAAACCATAGCCCATAGTTCCTAGACCTCCAGATGTCATCCATCTATTTGGCTCTTCAAATTTCATGTATTGTGCCGCCCACATTTGGTGTTGGCCCACTTCCGTCGTTATGTATCTATCCATTTTTGAAGTAATTTTTTCAAGTCTATCAATAGCGTACTGGGGTTTAATAAATTCTCCAGTTTGTTTGTATGCCAAGCATTTTACATTTTTCCACTCACTAATTTTACTCCACCATTTCTTTATGCTGGTCTTTTGGGTCTCACTACCACCCTTTTCCCAAGTGTTAATGATTTCTTTTAAAGCTATCTCTATATCTGAAACTAATGGAACATCTACTTGTATATTCTTATTTATAGATGAAGGATCAATATCAATATGTATCTTATATGAATTTGGACTGAAGGCATCTGTGCGGCCGGTTATCCTGTCATCAAAACGAGCTCCAATACAAATTAAAACATCGCAATCGTGCATGGCCATGTTTGCTTCATATGTGCCGTGCATACCAAGCATGCCCAGCCAATTTTCTCCTGAAGCTGGATAAGAGCCCAAACCCATTAAGGTTGAGGTAATAGGAAAGTTTGTTTTCGATACAAGCATTCTAAGTAAATTGGAAGCCTTTTTCCCCGAGTTAATTACTCCCCCACCAGAATATATCATTGGTTTCTTTGCATTTCTTATAGCCTGGGAAACTTCTTCAATAGAGGCATTATCCGGTCTGGCTCTTCTTACGTGATAAGTATTCTTTATTTCTTTGGGTTCTTTAAAAATGCCATCCGCAAATTGAACGTCTTTAGGGATATCTACTAAAACCGGTCCTGGTCTACCGTTAGCAGCNACATGAAAGGCTTTGTGAATTGTTTCTGCAAGTTTATTTGTGTCTCTTACTAGCCAATTATGTTTGGTGCAAGGACGNGTAATTCCAACTGTATCAGCTTCCTGAAAAGCATCATTACCAATCATGAATGTTGGAACCTGACCGGTTAAAACAACTAAAGGAATACTGTCCATTAATGCGTCAGTCATGCCTGTAACTGCGTTTGTAGCACCNGGTCCTGATGTGACAAGAACTACNCCTGGCTTTCCTGTTGATCTGGCATATCCCTCAGCAGCATGAACGGCGGCTTGCTCATGTCGGACTAAAATATGNTTAATTTTTTTTTCTTTAAATATTTCATCGTAAATNGGGAGGACGGCTCCACCAGGATAGCCAAAAACAGTATCAACGCCCTGTGACAAAAGAGACTTAATTACGATCTCAGCTCCAGTAAAGTTTTTCAAATGTTTATCCCTTATGTCATATNTTGNAAATTTTTCTTATGATATAAAATGAATACTGGAGGATCGTCAACAAAATAGACAAAATATATTGGTATTTATTCTAATTCTGATGCTTGCTTAAAGTTATCCTCTGAATTCATTTATAGTAGAAATTGATGCATTATTCTGCTTGCCTATTCNACATTTCTTTTATACCGTATAGNACTGCCCTTTTTAGGGACAGAAAAACAAAAATTAAGGGAGAATTAAATGAAACGTCGTGATTTTATTACAAAAGCTGGATTAGGCGGTGTTGGTGCAGCGGCAGCAACTACTTTGGCTGCTCCGGCAGTTGCACAAGAGCGAATAGAGATGGCTATTGTAGCCACTTGGGGAAGGGANTTNCCAGGTCTTGGAACTGGCGCACANAGATATGCTCAGAATATTCAGGATTTGTCAGATGGTCGTATTCAAGTAAGCTACTATGCAGCTGGCGAAAGAGTGGGTGCTATGGANAGTTTTGACGAAGTTGCTTCTGGTAATGCACAAGGATATCATGCTGCAGATTATTACTGGAAAGGNAGACATCCNGGCTGGGCNTATTTTACTGCTGTTCCTTTNGGTATGACATATGACGAAATAAATGCTTGGATCCGTTATGGTGGTGGACAGGAATTNTGGGATGAGCTGGCTGGAGAATTTGGCTTAAAATCAGTAATGTGTGGAAATACTGGAACTCAGGCTGGTGGCTGGTTCAATAAGGAAATTAATTCTCCTGAGGACTTTAACGGACTAAAGATGCGTATACCTGGCTTAGGTGGAGACGTTATTGGAAANCTTGGNGGATCACCTGTAACTGTTCCGGGNGGNCAGATTTATGAAAACTTAGTTTCTGGTGCNATNGATGCTACTGAATGGGTTGGGGCTTGGAATGACGAAATCATGAAATTCTATGAAGCTGCTAAATTTTACTATACAGCAGGAATGCATGAGCCAGGATCAATGATAGCGGCAGGTTTTAACGCAAAATGGTGGGCTGATTTATCAGCTAGCGATAAGGCTCTTATTGAGACTGCAGCTACAGCCGAAAACGAAATGATGATGAGCGAATACAACGGAAAATCTGGTGCAGCATTTGCTAGACTTACAAATGATCATGGTGTGAAGGTAAGGTCCTTCAACGATGATGTTTGGGACGCTATGGCTGAAGCGGCAGATGAAGTATTTGAAGAAGCAAGAGCACATTCTGACCTCGCAAACAGAATCCATGAAAGCTTTGAAGCAGGTATGAAGGATATTGGTGGATGGCTTGGTACCACGACTGGTGAGTATTTAAACCAGCGTAACAGACTTCGTAATATTTAATCTAANTATTGAAATGTAAAANATGCAGAGCCAAAAATGGCTCTGCATGNNAANTAAACACGGAGGTTGTCGGAAATGAAGGCTAATCCGCTTATGGATCTGTTGCATTATACAGCTCTTACTAGCGCCTTTTTGGCTTTGGCCTTTGTNTGTAATAACTTTCTCACNTATATTTTTGATCTACCGGGATTTTTTGGAACCTTGTCACTAGCTGGNATAAATCTCTTTGACAGTNCTAGNAANCAGTACTCGTNAGTAGAATATATCTTTGGNGCTATGCANACATGTTCTTACGCTGCTGCTTTTTTGATNCCTATAATGATAATCTCAAGTGGATCTAATGTTCGTGACGAAAAACTAATGAATAACTTNGCAGAAATTATAGTNGCNGCNGCCTTTTGGTCGGTNATGTTTATTGGCATTTTTGATGCTATTATTTCTTTTGTACGAATTGAAGGCTTTTTGCCAAATATAGTGGGCGAAGATTTAGCTTTNTCTCTTGGTAANCCNGCTTTTAGAGGGACCTTTATTCATCTTCCTTTGTTGNTATTGGGAACGNTAATTGCCTTATATCGACGGGGCATCGATTTTATTTGGTTGGCTCTTCTTATTGTTTTNGGTGAGTTGCTTATAGTTTTCACGCGTTTCATATTTTCATACGAGCAAGCCTTCATGGGTGATTTGGTAAGATTTTGGTATGCTGGCCTATTTTTGTTTTCTAGTGCCTATACCCTGGTTCATGAAGGTCATGTTCGTGTTGACGTAATTTATGCTAATTTTACCGATAAAAGAAAGGCTTATACTAATATTTTTGGCTCTTTGATATTAGGAATTCCACTATGCTGGGTCGTATTAATACGAGGCTTGTGGAATGAGTCTTCTCCATTTAACTTAGCTTTACTTAATTTTGAAGTTACTCAACAAGGNTATGGAATGTATGTAAAATATCTCATGTCGGGTTTCTTAATTATATTTGCACTTTCAATGTTGTTTCAATTTTCTAGCTATATCATTAAATATATGAATAACCTTGATAATGAAGGAGAGGAGGCAGGTAAAGTGGTTGACCAGAAAAAGCNACCTTCCGACCTTTCAGATAAAATGCATGTCAGTGCTGAAAGTTAATAATGAATAAAAATAAGGCGAATTCATAATTATGGAACTCTATTTCTTAATTCTTTTATTTATTCTCATGATGGGTGCTTTGGGTTTTGGCTTTCCNGTTGCTTTCGCGCTTCCTGGNTCTGCTATTCTTTCTATTGGCTTGGCTGCAGTTGCGGGNCTCCTGTTATTCGGAGATGTAAAAGCATTTTTTGCTCAGGATGGTCCTGTTGAATGGCTTTCTGCCGGAGTTATGAATTTTAGAGCAATTTATTATGACTTTGAGCGAGATACACTGATAGCTATTCCGTTNTTNATTTTTATGGGGATAATGCTGCAGCGTTCTAGAATTGCAGAAGATTTACTTATGACAATGGCAGGGCTATTTGGTCCAGTNCCAGGAGGATTAGGTATTTCTGTGGTATTTGTGGGTGCATTGCTTGCTGCAACAACCGGTATAGTTGGCGCAACGGTAGTTGCTATGGGNTTAATTTCACTACCTTCTATGATGCGAAACAATTATTCACCGTCANTAGCATCAGGTACTATTTGTGCTTCAGGNACCTTGGGGCAAATCATTCCNCCCTCTATAGTTTTAATTATNCTAGCAGACCAACTTGGATCCGCTTCTGATCAAGCGTCTGCGATGCGCCAATCGCTTTATAAAGCTGCGACAGGTGAATTTACNATGCCTTCGGCATTAGATGTTACATCAACTTCAGCAGGGGANATGTTNTTGGGGGCATTTTTNCCTGGAATTGTACTTGTTCTAGTCTATTTTGCATATATCCTGATTACTGCTATGATTAGGCCTTCCCTNGCGCCAGCCGTTCCAAATCCTTTAGGTTTTACCAGAAAATTTCTTTTTAAAGTTTTATTTTCATTAGTACCTCCNTTGGTTTTAATTTTTCTAGTTCTTGGCTCCATAATTATGGGTATCGCAACTGTAAACCAAGCNGGTGCAATTGGGGCTGTGGGAGCCACGATAATGGCTGGCTATAAGTTGTATGAAGAAAGAAAAGGTGCTCTTTATCCAGCTGCTTTGGCTTTATTANCAATTTTAGCAATATTAACTCTTATTAATTTTTATGATTTGAATGTAAAAAATCTTGGGGTAACACAAAACCATTATCCCGTACTTTTTGCTACAGTAGCAACAATTTTATTGATAGCCGCTATAGGNTGGTCGACTTGGCGAACTTTCGTGGCAGACAATACATTGAGAGAAGTAATGATTGAAACATGCAAAACTACCTCTATGGTGTTTATCATTTTGCTGGGTGCAGCGATGCTTACAGCTGCTTTNNGGGGNTTTGGTGGAGAAGAATACGTAAAAGACTTTCTCCAAAGTTTACCTGGNGGGTTTTGGTCGCAGTTTATAGTAGTAATGGCTGTAGTTTTTGTTTTGGGCTTCTNTCTTGATTTTATTGAAATAGCAGTTGTTGTTGTTCCAATTGTAGCTCCAATCTTATTGGCTGATCCTAGCGCAAATATTACTGCAGTTTGGCTAGGGGTAATGATTGGAGTAAATATTCAAACTAGCTTTCTCACTCCACCCTTTGGATTTGCATTGTTTTATCTACGTGGTGTTGCCTCTAAAGCCATAAGGACGATTGACATTTATAAGGGNGTCATACCTTTTATTATTTTACAGCTCATTGCCCTTGTTATAGTGGGAACCTTTCCCCCACTNGTAAACTACTTGCCAAACCGGTTTTATTTGTCTTCCTTTAATGCACCGCCACCGATGAATCCTNGGTTACAGCATTGCGTGGAAAGTTATTTAGCAGAGGTTATAGTTGACGACAAAAACTCTATTAACATTTCTATAGGAAAGCTGGACACCATTGATTTTGCCGGTTTANCAGAGAGCGTTGGCTCAAAAATTCTTGATGCTAAGAAATCTGCTTCTTCAATTTTTTCAGACTTAGAAGCTGTAACTAATGCACAGAAAGTAGTTGGNGAAGCTACGAAAGCTTATTCAAGTATTCATAGCGAGGTCAGGATTCTCCAGCGTGAGATAAGAAAGATTGANAAGAAAGCAAAGCGNCTTAATAGAGAACTTCAGATAGCTAACAATTTGGAGGAAAAGGGTTATATTGAAAAAGAAATAGAACACGTTGCTATTAAACGTGGTGAATTANTAAACTTAATCCCAGATGANTGGGAATCTATTTCAAAAGAATATCAAGATAAATTAAAAANTCTCTCAAAGGNAGAGAGAAAATATAGACGAGCTATGGANGATTCCTATGAGGGNATAGAGGAAGTAATTNAAATTATTTCTTCTGGCAAGGGGTTTGAGAGTTTTAAAGTTTTATTCCAAAATCTTGAAAACTCTCTGGAAGATTTAGATAAGGAGGCCAAACAGGAAGCTATTAAAACAGTGTCAAAAGAGCTTAGCGGAGTTGCTGGAGGTAGTGGGCTGAAATCTCTTTTAAGTAAGGCTAGAAAGCAGTTTAAAAAGGATAATATTGATGAGGCGTATGATTTCTTAGATCAGGCGTCGTTGTTGCTTGAAGATGAAATTGTTTGGCGGAAAAACGCAGTAGAAAGAGTTTTGCCGATATTAAGTAATTTTCAAAATGAAACATCTGACAATATTGGTTTAAGAGGTCAGGANAGATTNCCTNATTTCTTAGTGCCAAGAATTTCTCGTTGCAAGTCAGGGCATCAAGACATTTCTCTTAGTTTTTAACTGAGNATTNATTCAGTTAAATGNCTANTCGAGGTCTTTATATGANTCAGGNAGTAAGATCGGATTAAGGCGAGTAACAANCTCACTTAAGTTTTCGGNTTCATTTTTGGAGGTTTCNCCATANATTTGCCATTTACCATTCGCAAAATATTCTAACGGGGAGAATTGGGCCTTGTACCTCATTTTTGGACTGTCTTCGATTAGGTACCCTAAGTATAAGTGCTTTAAACCGATTTCCTTAGCAATTCGAATATGGTCAAGGATCATAAATTTNCCAAGGCTTTTCTTTGGAAAATCAACATCAAAGAATGAATAGACCATAGATAGCCCATCTGAAATTATATCAGTGATGGAANCAGCTATAAGCTTATCATTTCTATCGTAGTATTCATAAAGCTTTGTATGCACATTACTNTCTTCAATCATTGAGGAAAACTCAAAGGAATCCATCTCTGACATGCCTCCGCCANTATGCCTTTGATTCAAATATTTNNAAAACAGTTCATATTGATCCTCTGTTGC
Source organism: Paracoccaceae bacterium (assembly GCA_002725175.2). Classification (GTDB taxonomy): domain Bacteria; phylum Pseudomonadota; class Alphaproteobacteria; order Rhodobacterales; family Rhodobacteraceae; genus CACKLF01. The sequence goes on along the minus strand of PBQX02000070.1, from coordinate 5,564 downwards.
NAATGGTGCGCACTGGTANCTCTTTATATTTCTATTTTTGCTTAANACTCTCTTTTCNGATTTTGAAAAAGAATAATTTTCCACNAAAATTCTAACNGATCGACATTGAGTGCAATTTTGGCAGTTAGGCCGGTAGATAATGTTTTGAGATCTTCGAAATCCTTGTTTAGAAAGTGAATCGTTCAGTGATTGTGCCTCTTGCCCGTCAAGAGTGGTAAATAGTTTTTTTTCAAAAACACCTTCTACATATGGGCATGGTTGCCTTCCAGTTAAATAAAACTGTGGACTTATTGGAAGGCTGTGTTTCATTAATTAACTGACCCATCTAGGAATCTCATACATCTAAACTTTACCGACTGTGCAATTTAAATTCAATAATAAAAATATTTGAAATTTACCTTTTAACTAGCAGTGAAACTATTGATTGCAAGATGATATTCTTCCTAAAATGATGAGGCATATGTCCAATGCCTTTCAGTTTTGTAAGCTTAGATGAAAAAACTTTTTCATGAAATTTTTTAGCATGAAGTTCTAAGGGTACGATTTTATCACTAGTTCCATGAAATATTTCAATCGGAATATTTAGGTTTTTATAATTTTCAGACATTTTAGCTAAAGATGCTTTCAGCATTTTTGCATCTTTAATTATCCATTCCAAAGATTTTTGCCGTAATGTTAATTCTATATTGAGTTCTTCTCGATAATTAGCAGGAATTTTCTGAGGGCAAAAAATATCAATTAGGGTAGAATTTATTAGTTTTTCGGGCTTACATAATGAAATAAATTTTGTTCCAATTTTTGTGAATAGTGGAAATCCTAGAATGTCATAAAGTAGTCCTAATCCACCAACCCAAGGATAGGTTGGAGCTGCTAATAAAATAAGACCATTTATATCATTTGGATAATTTAATGCCATCTTTAGGGCAAGGGATCCTCCATAGCTGTGTCCCATTATCAGTAGAGGCCTAGAGTCAAGTAATCTGATAACTCTCATTATTAGAGATGCTTGATCCTCTAATGAAATTACCTCAGATCTTCGATTAGATTCACCCATTCCAGGTCTATCAATTGCTATAGTTCTATAACCTAGCATTGATATTTCATCTAACATAGAAGTTTTCCAGTCTCGCCAGTTCGCGCTGATCCCATGAATAAGTAAAATTGTTTTGGGCTTCATGGAGTTCGTATTGGATTCAACATAACTTAATGTGCCGCTTGGGTCAGTGGCAATTTTTTGGACAAAATCATAGTCTTTCATATGATTTTTCCTTTATGGTTTCCCAATACTTGAAATGTCATAAGGGGTGTCTTGGTATATCTCGTTTATCCAATTCCCATATAGTAGGTGTGCATGACTTCTCCACCGATTCTCTGGTGTTTTATTCGTATCATCATCTGGAAAATAATTTTTTGGTATACTAGTTGATATATTTTCGGATACATCCCGGTCATACTCGTTTTTTAGTGTAAGGCTGTCATATTCAAGGTGATTAAAAATATACAGGTTCTTAGTCTTTTTTTCCGAAACTAAGCAAGGTCCTACCTCTTGTGAAGTAATTAGTAGATCAAGATTGTCGTTAGTTACAATATCTCCACTCCTTATTTCTGTCCATCGGCTGACGGGTATTATGAAGTCATCAGAAAAACCTCTAAGGTATGGAGAGTTAGGTCTCAAGTTGTTGTGACGAAAGCACCCAAAAGCCTTTTCAGGCAACTTGTATTTTTCAATGCCGTGAAAATATTTTAGCATAGCCATTGCTCCCCAACAGACCGCTAGAGTGGAAAAAACATTTGTTTTTGTCCATTCAAAAATTTCAATTAATTCATTCCAGTATTTCACTTCATTAAAATCAAGATGCTCTATTGGTGCTCCTGTTATTATCAACCCATCAAATTTTTCCTCTTTTAGTGAGGTGAATGGCCTATAAAAGGAATCCATATGCTGTTCAGAAGTATTTCTCCCCTTATAAGTACTGACATTAATTAAGCTAAATTCAATTTGGAGGGGAGTTGCTCCAATAAGCCTTGCAAATTGGGTTTCAGTTTGAATTTTTTGTGGCATAAGATTTAATAGGCCTATCTTTAATGGTCGAATATCCTGTCTATCAGCGTCCGAATCGGACATTACCATTACGCCTTCATTCATTAGTGTTTTTTTGGCAGGTAGGCTTTCTGGTATCTTTATTGGCATAATAGATTCAGCCTTTCGTATCAGGTAAGAATTGATAAATTAGTTNATTTAGATCGGAAGCAGATTTAANTTTACTTATTTCAGTAAAAGGAATTTCTATACCCCANTTTTTAGCTATCAAATCATAGATTGGTCGTCTGTGAGAAATGAGTTTTTCAAANCCATATAAAGAAAATTCATCAGGGTCAACTTGGTTNCCACTAATATTTTTTTGGATACAAAAATCTTTCCATGTCTTCTTTAAAAAATCTTCCTTNTAATACATAGGTTTAGGTTCTTTTTTGAACCGGTCCTTTAATTTGTTCATTTCGGAATCTGTTTCTTTAATTAATATGATTAGTGTCTGTTCAGCAATCCTGGATAGGATTGGATCCTTTGGGTCCTGGGGGTCAACTATTTCACATAATGAACCAGAAGTGTCGCATACGAAATTAGTTTTTGGAGCTTTTAGGTGCGTATTTATATAATCTGGAATGTCCAGCATAGAAGATATTTCTGCAGCTCGATGCTCTTTTTGCCTTTTCATGTATTCAGAAAAATCTAAACCATTGGCAGACGGATTTCCTGGTTTTCCTAGATATTTAGATAATAAAGATAGGTCCTTGATGGAAAAGCTTCTTTTATTTAAGGAAATNTTTGTTTCTTCACAGGTCTCAAAAATAGATTCATGTAAATAATTAGAACCAATTCTGAAATCTACCGAATAATGAAGCCAACCATGCTTGNTATGTAAAATGTGGGATATAAATGTTTTGCCTAATCCAGACATGCCGATAAGTGTTATTTTTTTTGTTTTGCTGAGAAGCCAAGCTTCTTTATTTTCATATAGTAATGGAAAATATTTCATCTAAATCATCCCTGATTATTACAACGGACGTTAGTAAAAGAAACNTAATAATTCAATAAATAATTATTAGGTTAANCNGGAGATTTNATTTTTTTGAGNATATTTTCAATTTTTATCCTCACTAAAGTTCTTTCCTCTGGGCTTAAGAAGGATCCTAATTCAATCTCTCTATTTCCTCCAACAAGGGTTAAATAATTTTCTACTACTTGCCCCTCTGGGTATAACTTTACCCTTGCCCAGTAGCTATTAGCTTTCCAAGAAATTTTNTCACCGTTAGCTTCGATACGAGTAACTGAAATTTCTTTTGGATCGATTCTNACTATTTCNTTTAAATTTCCGCCAGAGTAGCTTTGAATGAATAGTGAAGAAAATGCNATNAGTGTAGCCACAGNAAATATTAGTAAAAGTGTCCCCATGCTGGATCCAAAGAATGGTAATATTGGCACTGCAAATCCAATNCATAATATGCCAAACAGAAATTTTATGTTTTTGATTTCAAAAGACCGGTTAGGCCAAAGTACCATTTGGTAAAAATCGTTATNTTTGTTCCCAGACTCTTTCATATAAAGAACTTCCGAAGATTAGTGATGTTCCGGTTCCTTGTCCCACATATCTTTTGTTGGTAAAGTTTCAAAGGTATGCTCTGGAGGAGGGTTTGGCAAAGTCCACTCTAAGGTATCTGCATGTTCNCCCCAGTAGGCAGCTTCTTCAACTTTCCTGCCCCACATTAGTGTATAAAAAATAATACCAAAGAAAAACAAAAATGAACCAAAAGATATGAATGCTCCTATTGAAGAAACATAATTCCAAAGTGCAAACTGNTCNGGGTAGTCTATGTATCTTCTTGGCATTCCTTGNCTGCCCAAAAAATGTTGTGGGAAAAATGTTATATTGGAACCAATAAACATGGCCCAAAAGTGTAATTTTCCAGCCCACTCAGGATATTGTCTACCAGACATTTTTCCAATCCAGTAGTATATACCAGCGAAAATACAAAAAACNGCCCCTAAGGACATAACATAATGAAAATGTGCAACAACATAGTAGGTGTCATGATAAGCTCTATCTATACCTGCTTGTGATAAAACAATTCCAGTCACCCCACCTACTGTAAATAAAAATAAGAACCCNACAGCCCAAAGCATTGGGGTTTTGAACTCTATTGANCCTCCCCACATTGTCGCTATCCAGGAGAAAACCTTTACTCCGGTCGGTACTGCAATGACCATCGTAGCAAGCATAAAGTAAGCTTGCTGTGTCACTGACATGCCCACTGTATACATNTGNTGGGCCCAAACAACAAATCCCAGTGCTCCGATCGCTATCATCGCCCATACCATAGGAACATAACCAAAAATGGGCTTTTTAGAGAAAGTAGATATGACATGGCTTACAATGCCAAAGCCAGGGACCACNATCATATATACTTCCGGATGTCCAAAAAACCAAAGAAGATGTTGGTATAATACAGGATCACCGCCACCAGCAGCATCGAAGAAGGTGGTTCCAAAGTTNCGATCTGTGAGCAGCATAGTTATTGCGCCAGCNAGTACTGGCAAGGACAGTAAGATCAAGAAAGCTGTAACAAGAATTGACCATGGAAATAGAGGCACCTTCATCATCGACATTCCNGGCGCTCTCATATTTAAAAAAGTGGTAATCATATTAATAGCACTTAAAATTGAGGATGCTCCTGATAAATGGACAGCAAANATAGCTAAATCCATCGACATTCCAGCCTCAGAAGTAGAAAGTGGTGCGTATAGAACCCANCCAACNCCAGAGCCAAGTTGNCCATTTCCCCCAGGAGCTAAAAGTGATGCAACTGCTAAGGATGCTCCGGCTACAAAAAGCCAATAAGAAAGATTATTCATCCTTGGGAATGCCATATCTGGGGCCCCAATCATTAATGGCATAAAGTAGTTACCAAAACCCCCAAATAGAGCTGGAATAACAACAAAAAACATCATTAGTATCCCGTGTCCAGTAATCATCACGTTCCAAAGGTGACCATTTGGCTCACCATCAAGTAACATGTATTGAACTCCTGGCTCCATAAGTTCAAGTCTCATGTAGACTGTAAATGCAACAGATATAAAGCCTAAGATTGCAGCAGTAAAAATATATAATATTCCTATATCTTTGTGATTTGTAGACATAAACCACCTGGTAAAAAAGCCAACTTTGTGATGGTTGTCATGAGATAACGTAGCATCTGCCATTTTAACTGTTCCTATAAATGTCTAATATAATTTGTTTAGAACCTAAACAATAAAAAAGAAATTTTCAATGCGCGACAAAGCCGCATGCAGCAATTTTTTAAAAATTTTTTAAAAAATGTTTTTTCAATACTTGGTCGAATTGGCGAAAAGATAGATTCACCCCTAGCTTTGAAAGTGATGTGACTCCCTGATCCCTTATTCCACAGGGAATAATGCCTTCATAGTGTGATAAGTTAGGGTTGATATTTACTGAAACACCATGGGAGGAAATCCACTTGGTAACTCTTACCCCAATAGCTGCAAT
>PBQX02000022.1:0-7701 GCA_002725175.2 Paracoccaceae bacterium | reverse complement strand
GCTATTGGTCTTTATTTGATACCGGTAGGAATAAAATATGCTGCAGGTGGCGCTGCTGATTTTCAAATGGCTGCTGAAAGCTTCGGATCCTTAAAGCATTGGAGTGTAGCACTGTGTGTTATTGTAGTGGCGCTCCTCTGCAAATTTCTTTCTAAAGGTCTAATATCTAACGCGGCGGTTTTGATAGGTATAATAGCTGGATACTTACTAGCATTTGCCAATGGAATGGTAAATTTTGGACCGGTAGGAGGAGCTAGTTGGTTTGCGGGATTACAACCCTTCCCTTATGGTTTTGAATTTAGCTTAGGTGCAGTTATTGGAGTTACTCTGGTTTCAATAGTATCAGCTATTGAAACTGTTGGTGACGCATCTGCAACTACAAAGGCAGGAGCGGGTAGAGAGGCTTCAGATGAAGAAATTTCTGGTGCCACATATGCTGATGGCCTTGGAACTGCAGTAGCTGGGGTATTTGGAGGCCTTCCTAATACTTCATTTAGCCAAAATGTTGGGATTGTTGGCATGACAGGGATAATGTCTCGGCACGTTGTGACTATTGCAGGGATAATTATGATTGTTTGTGGTTTGATTCCAAAAATTGGAGCAATAATTGCCTCAATGCCTTTACCTGTTTTAGGGGGTGGAGTTATCGTTATGTTTGGGATGGTCGCTTCAGCAGGAATGAATGTTCTTGGTGAAATTAAAATGACTAGACGTAATATGGTAATTATTGCCTTATCTCTATCAGTTGGATTGGGGCTGAATCTTGTACCTTCAGCGGTACAATATTTACCTGGTATCGTAAAAGTATTAGCAACTTCAGCAGTTGCACCTACTGCATTAGTGGCAGTGGTGCTAAATTTATTACTGCCAGACGAAGAATAAATTTGAATTATGTTGGATGACCAAAGCCAATTTGGTCATCCAATTATTATTCCATTATAGCTTTAACTTCTAGAAATTCTTCAAGACCCCACTCGGCTTTTTCTCTTCCGTTTCCGGATTGCTTAAAGCCTCCAAATGGAGCATTTGTTCCAGCACTTCCATGGTTCAGATGAATCTGGCCTGCTTTTATTTTGCGTGCTAGCATCATCATTTTATCTTTATTTTCACCACTAACGTAGGCAGCCAATCCATATTCCGTATCATTGGCAATCTCAATAGCCTCTTCTTCTGAGTTGTAAGGAATGATTGAAAGGACNGGTCCAAAAATTTCTTCCCTAGCTATTTCCATTTTATTGTTAACATTCCCAAAAACTGTAGGCCTTACATAATACCCACTATCCAGTTTTTCTGGTTTTCCAGAACCTCCAGTGACAAGGGTTGCTCCTTCACTTATGCCGGCTTCTATCAGGCGCTGAACTTTATTATATTGTACTTCGCTGACTAAGGGTCCGATGTCTGTTTCTTCATTTTTAGGATTGCCAGTAGTTAATTGCTCAGCTGCATNCTTAGCAATTTTCAGAGCTTCGTCATGCCTTGTGGCAGGTACAAGCATTCTAGTTGGGGCATTGCAGGATTGACCGGTATTACTCATGGTGCCTTTGACTCCGTCTGTAACAGATTTTTCAAAAATTCCATCGTCTAGGATTATATTTGGTGACTTNCCACCAAGTTCCTGACTAACTCTCTTAACTGTTTTTGCGGATGCTTGGGCTACAGCGATACCTCCTCGAGTAGAACCTGTGAAAGACATCATGTCTATATCCGGATGATTGGACATTGCCTCTCCAACGATAGGCCCAATACCATGCACCATATTAAAAACACCAGCTGGAGCTCCGGCTTCATGGATTATTTCTGCTATAATATTCGCTGAAAGTGGAGCAATTTCACTTGGCTTCAATATCGCAGTACATCCAGACGCCAAACAAGGCCCTAGTTTTGAAACAATTTGATTTATAGGCCAGTTCCACGGAGTTATTAGTCCACATACTCCGATTGGCTCATGCCTNACTGTATAACCATTGTGAACATATTCAAATTTGTGCTCTTCTAATACTCTGATTGCTGTTTTTAAATGACCCAAACCTACCATTGCTTGGGCTCCTCTTGCAAGATTGATTGGAGCACCCATTTCCGTCATTATAGCGTCAGCAATATCATCAAAGCGTTTCTTATAGATATTTCTAATTGTATTTAAAAGATCCAATCTCTCTTTTATTGAACTTTCAGAAAAGGAAGAAAATGCTGTCCTAGCAGCTTTGACGGCTTTATCTATATCTTCAGCAGAGCCAACACTTAATTTCCCCACTATAGATTCATCAGCGGGATTAATAATATCTATAGTTTCTTTTTTTAGCGGATCTACCCAACTCCCATTAATATAAAACTTTTCCAAGCTCATTTATTACTCCTAATATAAAACGAATTAAAATTTAAAAGGTTACCAATGTTATTTCGTGATCAATGTGGTCGATAAAACTCAAAAGATCAACTCAGTTAATAACTAAATCCACCAAACTTGGCAAAAACAATANTTTTATAACNTATGTAAAATNTAGTGGTTTGTCTTTTGAATTATAAAGTAAATTCGGCAGCATTTTTTTTTGCATATTTTTTCTTAGAAGTTGAATTTTTTGAAGTGATGTTTATTTTTATATAGTATTTCTTGAATTAATGGTTTCTAAAGAGATACTGAATTTTTTTTTGAGAAAGTTACTATTGTTAAGTCAGAAAAAACTTGATTGGAAATGTCAGAAAACATGGCGAAGGGCGTCGAAAAACACATTATGGTGTTTGCTCGGTTGNGCCATAGGAGATATGGGAACAATATTATTTTTCCAGATTACTGAAATAGCNATTCACCCTTTNANTTTACTTACTTTTGGCNATGACTAATGGGATACTTTTTTCCATTGGCCTTGAAACATTAATTCTTGTAAGACAAATGAAGTTGGNCAGTGCCTTTAAAACTGCTTGTGGTATGTCTCTAATTTCGATGATCTCGATGGAAATCTCTATGAACTTGGTTGATTTTTTGCTTGTTGGTGAATTAAAGCTAACTATGGAAGTTATTCCCATTATGTTATTTTTTGGCTTTATTACNCCACTTCCGTATAACTATTGGAGGCTAAAAGTTTATGGAGTGTCATGTCATTGAGCGATATTTAANAAATTATAACTTTTTTAGGTTAGGTTGACTNGGTCTTGTCAAACCTAACTAAAGCTATAATTGTGATACTTTTTGGCATTCTGTCTTTCGATTTAATGAGCTTAATAATTAAATTTTTTTCTGATCGGTATCATATCTTACAAATTGCGGTTTTTAGGAACTTTTTTGGGTTTATACCTCCTCTTTTGGTGGTTTTATTTTCAAAAAAAATTGGCAAGATATTTCTACATATAGGTAAGCGTGAGTCGGCTTTATGTTTTTTAAGGGCATTATCAATATGTTTTGCTCAGGTTTGTTTTTATTCTGCATTAGCAAAAATTGAATTTGCAATAGCAATAACTTTAGCTTTTGTAGGGCCTTTTTTTGTAACAGCCTTATCTATTCCTGTTCTTGGGCTTAAAGTTGGTCGTTGGAGATGGGGGGCCATTTTGGTCGGATTTTTAGGTGTAGTCTGGGTAATGAGGCCTGGTATTAGTGATTTTTCAATATCGTATCTTTTCCCAGTTGGGGCCGCTTTTGGGTATGCTGTTTCTAGTATTGTAGTTCGGCTTTTCCCTGAAAAAATAGATTCATCAATTATTCAACTTCATACCCAGATGTATACTCTTATTATTTCGATTATCTTAATGTATTTGCTTATTGAGACTGTGCCAGTCACAGATTTTTCAGATGTTTGGTTATTTTTAGCAATTGGAATCTTTGGAGGGATTGGTGTTCTATGTCTAATAACTTGCTATAGATTGGTAGAACCAAGCCAAATTACCCCGTTCGAATATTTTTCTATTCCCATATCATTTTTTCTTGGATGGTATTTTTTTGGCGAAGCGCCACTTGAAAAACTTTTTCCAGGGGTTTTAGTTATTGTTATGTCTGGGTTAATAATTATATGGCGTGAAAATTATCAAAAAAATAGAGTCTAAGATATTTTAGTCTTTGTATATTTGGCAGGATTATTATCAAGACTTAAGTATTAGCAATTGAGCGGTTAGCTAAAAAATAAACCCTGCATTGAAGCAGGGCCAAGTTGATCCGGAGAATTGTCTTCTGTGAGACATTGGTGAGACTGGTATCATGGCATCAATTATTTATAAAGGTAAAATTTTTGAAAAATAAAGCACCTGTCTGATGAATGACTGGCATTAGATCTGATGATCAGAATTAACTCTNAAATTCTNTTTCTTCTGAGAAGTNGNTGCTATATAGCTTAGACAGATTTGCATGGATATGCTGACANAATTTANACTAGTTGGGNAAATGCATGGCTTTGAAAGGAATGNTTACGTTCTAATTTCTAAAAAGAANTTTCAAATTATTACACTTTTTNTGAAATTTTCAGTTTCTTGGAAANTTTAGATCCATTAACTACGAATTTTTTGAAATAATTTGCTCATAAGCATCAAGCGCCTTAGCGCTATAGGTTATAGAAGGACCTCCGCCCATATAAGAAGACATGCTGAGAGCTTCTATAATCTCATCCCGAGTAGCACCTAACCTTACAAGATGTTCCATATGGAGTCCTATGCAGCTTTCACAGCGAGTTGCTATAGATATCCCCAAGGCAATAAATTCTTTGGTCTTTTCACTCAGTGCACCATTTTTTTTTGCATCTTTTCCCATTATGCCGAACCCTTTAAAAGTCTCGGGGGAGCTTTTACTAAATTTTTCAAAATTCGCTTTTGTTTCGCTTAAGAATTTATTCCAATCCATTTTTTCCTCTGATCTCTGGGTTATATCTAAATCTTTTATACTGTTATTACTTATTGTTTATATAAATTTTCAACCGTTTTAAATCTAAATTTATTAACCTCCAGCACTTTCATTTGAGCCTAATTTTCTTTCCAGCCAGCGGACGCCAAAACTTATTATAATAACCAGTATAAGATATTCAAAAATTAAAAGGGTGTAAATCTCTAAGGGTCTATATTCCGTGACTACGATTTCGTTTGCCCTCCTGGTTAGTTCCTGCATGCCTATTACCGAAGCAAAGGCAGACATTTTAACAATGTATATGAATTGGTTTGCAAGAGGGGGTAAAATTCGTCTCAAGGCTTGGGGTAAAATTACATATCGCATAGTTTGAAAATAATTTAGGCCAATGGTTTGAGCGGCTTCTGTTTGGCCCCTAGCGATTGACTGAATGCCTGCCCTAAAGATTTCTGCTGTAAAGGCACTATCAGATATTGCTAAAGTAATAATTGCTCCCCAGAAAGCATCAATTTGGATATTCAAACCCATAGATTTAAAGATAACTGGCAAGCCATAAAAGACCCAAAACAACATTGGAAGAAGAGGAATGGCTCTAACAAACTCGACATAAATTCTATTAATTGCCCTTAAAAATTTATTGTCTGAAATGCCAGGCATGGCAACCAAAAGTCCTAATAATATTGATAGTACTGCAGCAATTAACGAAAGGGCAATTGTTGCGTAAAATCCACCAATTAAGAATTTGATATTGATCCAACCTGCTTTAGTTGAAGGGTCTATAACATACCACCCCCATGTTCCTGAAGATGAGGAACATCCATGTGTAAATAAAAAGATTGCAAATAATAAAAGTATTCTTGATTTCATTTGTTTTTCAATGCTGTAAGATTTGATCCAGAAAGGTTTTGCAACGGTCCGTCTTGGGGTTGTTAAAGAAATTTTCGGGGTCATTTTGTTCAACAATTTTTCCACCATCCATGAAAATCATTCTGTCTGCTGCTTTTTTTGCAAAACCCATTTCATGGGTCACAACTATCATGGTTATTCCCTCGTTGGCTAAATCAATTATGACATCAAGAACTTCGGAAATCATTTCAGGATCTAAAGCTGATGTGGGCTCATCAAATAACATTATTTTTGGTTCCATGCATAGTGCTCTCGCGATGGCAACTCTTTGCTGCTGACCACCGGATAACTGGCTAGGTTTTTTCTCTGACTGTTCAGGAATTTGTACTCTTTCCAAAAGTGCTTCAGCTCTCTTCAGGGCGTCTTTTTTGTTCATTCCAAGTGTCTTCATTGGTCCTAAAATTAAGTTTTGCATGACTGTAAGATGGGGAAACAAATTAAATTGTTGAAAAACCATTCCAATCTTTGACCGAAATAGGGCGTTTTGCTTTATTCTTGGTGTTACCTCTTCTCCTATAACATTTATTGAGCCATTTTCATGAGATTCTAGGCCGTTAATACATCTGACCAGTGTTGATTTTCCGGAACCTGAAGGGCCGCAAACCACCACTTTTTCTCCATTCATAACCGTCAGATTAATGTCATTCAGCGCCTTAAAGTCTCCAAAACTTTTGCTCACGTTTGTCATCGTCACAGCAGGTATTGAATTTACGTCATTAATCATAATTTTTCTTTATTGATCCAAATTGGATTAGGTATAGCTTAATAATAAAAAATATTAAATAAGTTAAATTGTACAACATAGATAAAAATGATAATGGTGTAATATGCACGAGTTAAGAAACAGGGAGGATTTTCGTGATGAAGCTAATTAGAGTTTTATTTATTTCGATGATAGCAATGCTATCTTTTAATACTGTAGCTGCAGCTGGTTCTGCATTGAATGATATTTTGAGTTCTGGAAAATTATTAGCAGGGACTACGGGAGATTTTAACCCGTTTTCAATCAGGGACGCTGCAACAAATAAGTATAAAGGTTATGATATAGATATTATGACCGAACTTGCAAAGGATATGGAGGTAGAAATTGAATTTGTACCTACTGACTGGAAAACAATTGTAAACGGTGTGGTTGCTGGCAAATATCACATAACTGGATCCGCTTCTATAAAGGCGTCTAGAATGAAGGCGGCAGGATTTTCAGAGAGCTATCTGTCTGTAAACTTTAAACCTTTTACCACTGCAGACAAAGTGGGAAATTTTGATGGATGGGATTCAATCAATCAGTCAGGCGTAGTAGTTGCTACTACTTTAGGTACAGCAATGGAGCCTATGGTTAAAGCCTGGTTTCCAAATGCTGAAATTAAGAGTGTGGAAGCGCCTGCAAGAGGATATCAGGAAGTTCTTGCTGGTAGAGCAGATGTTTTCGTAACATCTAACCTGGAAGGCTCAACATTGAAGGCTACATATTCTGAGGTCAAAGAGATCTCTATTGATGCCCCTAGAGCTCCAACACCTTTAGCTATGTTGTTGCCACAAGATGACCAGGTGTGGATCAACTTCGTTAACCACTGGATAAAGATTAAGCAAGCCAAGGGTTTCTTTAAGCAAATGGCTGAAAAGTGGGGTCTATAAGACTATAAATCAAATACAGAATAATGGTAGAGGTGTGTAAAACACCTCTACTAACTTTAATGGTGAGGACGATATGTCTGCCTGGATAAAAATGATCCAAGACAGTGAAGCTAATAAAGAACTTCGTGCTGTGCTTGATGAGGCAAAAACCCCCCATGGGACCGTTGACAATGTTATGCGGGTTCATTCTCTTCGACCGAGTACTATGCGAGGACACTTGACGCTTTACAGGTCTTGTCTCCATGACCCTAATAATAGTATTCCGGAGTGGTTTCAGGAAGTTATTAGTTCGTATGTTTCAATAATCAATGATTGCGAATACTCGTTGGCTAATCACTGGT
>PBQX02000086.1:0-36364 GCA_002725175.2 Paracoccaceae bacterium | reverse complement strand
TTCTTCTAACTTCCGTTTTTCGCTAGAAAAATCAAAGAATTTTATATTATTTGTTTTTTTTGAGTTAGGTGTTCTAGAACTAGCACATGCTTCCCATCCATCCAATTTCATAATCTTGTAAAGTCGCTCCGCTGTGTAGCCAAAGCCGAAAAATAATATTATTTTACTTTTATTGGCATCCATTTATGATCGACCCCTTAGCCCACAAAGCAGCTTCAAAAATTGTGGAATTCTGCTCTTCTTTGACTAAAACTTTTTCAATTACTGGTAAAAAACTCTTCATTTTTGAATTACCTATAGCATAAAGTACATTTCTAAGAAATCTATCCCTCCCAATTCTTTTTACAGGAGATCCTGAAAACTTTTCTCTAAAGCTAGCATCGTCCAACAGTACAAGTTGATGCAAATCAGGTGATTCAAAATCCTGCCTTGCAGAGTATCTTATTTCCGATGATTTTTTTGCAAATTTATTCCATGGACATGCTGCCAAACAATCGTCACAACCATAAATTCTATTTCCTAACTTCCCACGCAAAGACAATTCAATTGGCCCTTTGTGTTCAATAGTCAGATATGAAATACATTTTCGAGCGTCTAGCCTATAGGGCTCTGTAAAAGCATTCGTGGGGCAAGAATCTACGCACGCACTACAATTACCACAATGGTCATCTTCAGCTTTGTCAAAATTCAAATTAAGATCGGTAAAAATCAGCCCTATAAAAAACCAGTTTCCAAGATCTCTGCTTACAAGGTTAGTGTGCTTTCCTGTCCAACCCAAACCAGATTGCCTGGCCAATACTTTCTCTAAAACTGGTGCCGTATCAACGAAGACCTTTACTTGACAAGATAAGTCTGAAACAAAAGTTTGAGCCAGCTTCTTTAATCTCTTTTTCATTACTTTATGATAATCATCTCCTCTTGCATAAATCGAAATATTTCCTTTATTTTTTTTGTCTAAATTCTCCAGAACATTTTTATCATGTAAATACGTTTCGCTTAGCACAACAACTGACTTCACTTCTTTCCAAAGTAACTTTGGTTCTAATCTGAAATGGACTCTTTCGTTCATCCAATTCATCTGTCCAAAATAATTTTTTGATAGGAAGGATTTGAAATCATTTTTCGCGTTTTTAGAGATGCTTGGTTCCGTAATACTACAAGAACTGAAACCTATCCTTAGAGCCTCTCGCTTTATCCAGTTAGATTTTTCTAATGAATCTAAAATCAAAAGTCTAATTCAGCATATTGCTCTGATGGCACAAATCCTGGGAGGACATCTGCTAATATTGATCTAAAAGAGGGTCTTGACTTAATCTTAGCATACCACTCCTTGACCAGTTTTGACCTCTCCCAATCAACATCATTTATGTAATCTAAGCACGACAAATGTGCTGCGGCTGAAAAATCTGCAATCGTCATATAGTCACATGCCAACCACCTGCGCTTTTCTAAAAGCCAATTCATATAATCTAAATGGAACTTTATTTTTTTTGCTCCTGTTTTTATGGCTTCACTATCTGGGTGTCCCGTTTTAGATATTTTCTTGTATACGCGCTCATAAAGAAGGTTTGCAGTAACTTCTTTGTGGAATTTATCATCAAACCACAAACTCAACCTTCTAGCTTCAGCTTTCTTTAATGGTTCAGAAGGTAAGAGCGAAGGTACAGGATGGATCTCTTCCAAATACTCAAAAATAGAAATACTTTCAGACAGAACTTTTCCTTCAATTAGTAATACTGGCACTTTTCCAGCTGCGTTTAATTTTAAGAATTCGAGTCTTTTTTGCCATACAGGCTCTTCTACCAAATCAACCTCAAGTTTTTTTTCAGCCATTACCAGCCTAATTTTCCTACTAAATGGGGACAAGGGAAGATGAAAAAGACGTCTCATTTCAATAATTTAATAATAATTAGATCTAGCTCTTTTTTGAAAAAACTGGTTTGGTTTATTTTAGTTTCAGCCTCTACCGTGGAATTTATTATCTTTGCTCTCGAGAATATAATAAATTATTACGTGTATATAGATTATTTAGTCAATGGGAAAGATGGCTTTTGGGGTTCTTTCATTTAATATTGTTAGCAACAATTCAGGGTTTAACTGAATTTATTCCCGTGTCCTCATCAGCGCACCTTTCAATTTTACCTCTTTTTTTCTACATCGAAAAGCAAAGTATAGGCATAGATATAGCCGTACATTTAGGGTCACTTATGGCAGTGTGTCATATTTTTCATAAGGACTTATCTACACTTTTCAGAGGCCTAATCGAAGTTTTATTTAAAAAGGATAAATCAAAAGACTCTAGAATATTCCTTCTTGTTTTAATCGCTACGGCCCCAATAGTATTGATGACAATTGTTTTTGTTTTATTTGATTTAATTAACCACCTAAGGAGTATTTACGTAATTGCAATTGCCAGCATAGTATTTTCTATCCCACTATTACTTGCGGATAAAATATGTACAAAAAAACGATTTATAGAAGAATTCAGTTTGTCAGATGCTATTTACATAGGTTTTTGGCAATCATTTGCTATAATTCCAGGAGCATCTCGATCGGGTTGNTGTATTACAGGCGCNCTCATAAGGGGATTTAGAAACTTTGACGCTGCACATCTTTCTCTCATAATGTCTATTCCAACCATTCTTGGTTCAAGCGTTTTACTGGTACTTGAGATTTTTACCCCATCGAGCACAGATTTTTTTGCTCAAAATTTAATCGATGTAATTTATTGTGTGGNTTTTTCCTATTTTGCAGCCTTTGTTTCGATCAAAGTTTTTTTTCGATTTATTCAGAAAATATCGTTTTTGCCGTTTGTAATTTATAGAATTTTATTCGGGTCCTTCATTATTATTTTTTTAGGNTATTTTTAGGATTAANCTAATCNAATCCGTTTTTATTAAACTGTCCGCTACTTCTGTATTTCCAGAGATACTGCGGCAAAACAACCCTTAATGAAGTAGTTTTTACACCAAAACTTTCTATCCCAGAAGAACTTTGTCCAACTACATTGTTGTGCCTCAATTGCTTCACCTGATCTATTGTAATTAAAGATGGGATCAAATTAAAAGAGGCTTTTCTCAAAAATGTTAAAATAGCGGCCTCTATCAAGGCAATTCCAAAAGGAAAANTGAAGACAAGTCTACGACGGTCTATTATTTCAAGCATAAGAGATATTAACTCATTAAAGCTCAAAACATCTGGGCCTCCGATTTCAAATGTCCCCTTAATNGAATTATCAGTAGCAGACTTTATCACCGCTTTAGCTAAATCCATGACGTAAATCGGCTGAAATTTTGTTCCTCCTCCAACGATAGGGATAATCGGACTAAAAAGGCTTATATTAGCAAAACGATTAAAAAAATTATCTTCCGGTCCAAAAATTATTGATGGCCTTAAAACCACCGCATCTGGAAAATTCTCAATTATACNCTTTTCGCCTTTTCTCTTAGATCTTGAATACTTACTAGGTGATGATACATCAGCTCCCAATGATGAAACTTGCACAAATCTTCTTACATCCATATCCNTNCTTATCTTAGCTATCCTCGCAGCATATTTATTATGTAAGAGATCAAATTTCTGTGATCCCCCAGCTTCTTCAAGAATGCCCACACAATTTACTACTGCATCAGATCCCTTTATCGCCAATTTGACTTCTTCTTCATTAGAAATATTTGCCTTGGCTAAAGATATCTGACCCTCAACTCCATAAACTTTCAAAAAACCAGCATAATTTGGTGACCTTACAGCTACAGTGACTCNCCATCCATTTTGAGCGAACAAATAGACCACATATCTNCCAAGAAACCCTGAACCGCCAAAAACAGTCACCTTTGGGTTGCCAATTTTATAACTTTTACCCATTTTCTACTAATTCAACTAAATCATACATTAAAAACTTACAAAAAATCATTTTTTGAATAAAATAACTGATGATATACAAATGTGAACCTTTTATATAATTAAATAGAAAGTTAACAGAAATTTTAGTACTAACATAAAAGGGAGTTTAAATGCCAATTTATTTGCACGATGATGACGTGCCTGACAACTTTAAATTTAACGACGTGGTAGCTATAGACTGTGAGACACTGGGCTTAAACCCCCATAGAGATCGGCTTTGCTTAATTCAGATCTCTAATGGTGACGGAAATGCTCATCTAATCAAGATAAGGTCTGAGCAAAAAAATATGGATTCAATGAAAAAGATTTTGGCCCCTAATCTTTGCTCAATGCTTTCGGACAGGAAAATAACAAAGCTTTTTCATTTTGCACGTTTTGATGTTGCAGTACTTTATTCGNAGTACAAGGTTTTANCNTCACCCATATTTTGCACCAAAATAGCTTCAAAATTGGTTCGAACATATACTGATANACACGGNTTAAAAAATTTAGTGCAAGAAATATTAGATATTGACATTTCAAAGCGTNAGCAATCATCTGACTGGGGAACAGAAAACTTGTCTGAATCTCAAAAAGAATACGCNGCTTCCGACGTTTTACACCTCCACAAANTNATGTCAAATTTAGAAAAACGCTTAGAAAGAGAAAATCGATCTGACTTGGCCAAATCATGTTTTTCTTTTTTACCAGATAGATCTAGGTTAGATATTGAGGGCTGGAAAGATGAGGACATATTTTCTCATTAATGGGAAAGTGGGAAAAAAGGAATTTGTCAATTTTGGGAANAGATAAGATAATTAATTCGGGAATTAGAGTACTTGAACTCGAAGCAAAAGCTATAACGGCGTTATCAGAAAATCTTAGTTCAACATTTTGTGAAGCAGTAGAAATTTTATCAAAATGTAATGGAAAAGTAATAGTTACGGGAATGGGGAAATCGGGCCATATAGGGCAAAAGATAGCAGCAACATTTTCTTCTACAGGCACNCCAGCTCAATTCATTCATCCAGGTGAAGCAAGTCATGGAGACTTGGGAAATATATCAAAAGAGGATATACTAATTATATTATCTAACTCCGGCGAGACTCCCGAGTTATATAATATAGTTACCTATAGCAAAAAATCCCAGATTCCTATTATCGGAATATCAAGCAAACAGTCTAGTACATTGAGTGAAAATTCAAATATAAGTTTAATCCTGCCTGATTTAGGAGAAGCATGTCCAAATGGTTTAGCTCCTACAACCTCGACCACCTTAATGCTAAGTCTTGGTGATGCTCTATGCGTAGCTTTGATGGAGGAAAAAAAATTCAGTAAAAGCGACTTCTTGGAATTTCACCCTGGAGGNAACCTTGGCGCAAAACTAAAGCCAATTTCTGCCATTATGCACTCTGGAGTTGAGTTGCCTTTAATTAACATCGAAAATAATATGTCTGATGCTTTAATTGAAATGACCAAAAAAGGGTTTGGCATTACTGGAGTAACTTCAAAAAATGGCGATCTTGAAGGTGTTATTTCCGATGGTGACCTAAGAAGAAATATGGACGGGCTTTTAGAAAAAGGTGTGTCGGAAGTTATGACAAGGAATCCAATAGTTCTGAACCCATCAATTAATGTTTCTGATACACTAAACTTAATGAACGAAAATAAAATTACCTCTGTATTTATTTCGGAAACAGAAGATGGAAATTTTCCAATAGGAATAGTTCATCTGCATGACTGTTTGAGATTGGGCAATGGATGATATTAAAATTATTCAAAACTCAGCCATGCTAAATTTAAGCATATTTAAAATTTTTTTTCCGGCAACTTCAATTTTGATCTTTTTTCTTATATTCTTTTCAATAAGGGGGGTGCCTGAAGCTGAATATCTAAATAATAGCATTCCAATAGTTAATGAATTTAATTCTGTAGTTATAAAGAATGGAGAAATATTTGGATTGACTCAGGAAAAAGATTCCTTTTATTTCACCAGTTCTAATATTTTGTATGCAAATTTACCAACTATTTCTGAATATAATCTTGTATTAGAAAAACTAGTGGGACAAATAGAATATTCCCAAGAAGACATTCTTTTTGCAAAATCACCTAAAGCAAAGTATTTTGTTAATGAAAAGAAAATTCAGTCTATAAAAAATACCTTTTATAATAGAGATGAAAGCGTTTTCGGAAAAAGTATTAATTTAGAAATAAATTTGAAAACAGGATCTGTCGAAAGTAGTGGACCATCTCTTATTTCGGGTTCTAATTTTTTTATTACCTCTAAATACCTAAACGTTATAGATCCAGAATATGAAACAGATGATAACAAAATGGTTCTTCAATTTAATGATGGTGTGCATGCATCCTTTACCCCAAAGAGGTGATTAATTTTGTTTTTAGCTCAAGTTCCTAGGTTTCGAAAATATTCGAAGATTTTTTTTCTTACGTTTTTGGTAGTTTTTTTTCTGACTAATGATGTTTCTGCAGAAGAGGAAACACTTTTCAAACTGACCCCTGTAACACTTGCCAAAGGAGCGCCAGTTCAGATAAGTTCAGACTCAGCCTTATATGATGAAAACCAGGGTTTTGCTATTTTTAAGGGCGATGTTAGGGTCGGTCATGGTCCTTATAAGATCCGAGGAAAACACCTTAAAGTAGTCTTCGATGTGACAGAAAAAGGTAAGAAAGAACCTCTAGAATTAGTTTTTATTGATGGAGTAATTTTTTCAAATGGATTTGAGATGGGAAAATCACAAAAAGCAAACTATAATATTGCAAATGGCTTCATAATACTTAGAGAAGATGTNATGTTTAANCAAAAGNAGTCTGTTTTNTTTGGTCAGACCGCGGAATTTGACCTTAATAGTAACAACATGTCATTTAAAGGTAGAATAAATGCTTCGATTAGTACAAATGATTAACTTTATACTATAAGAATGNTTTGTTAAGTTAGGAAAGATTGTGAATTTAGAGGTTAGTGACGGATTTAGTGGCTTAAATGTATCCAATATAAGGAAATCTTATAATTCGCGGTTAGTACTTAGAGATGTTTCACTCAATCTTAGACAAAGAGAAATAGTTGCCTTACTTGGTGCTAATGGAACCGGAAAGACAACTTGCTTTTATACNATTGCAGGCCTAACGTCCACGGATTCAGGAACCATTACGCTAAATGGTACAAACATATCTAATATGCCTATTTATAAGAGAGCAAACCTCGGTCTAAGTTATTTACCACAGGAACCTTCTATTTTTAAAGGTATGACAGTAGAGGATAATATTGCGTCAGTATTGGAAATTTCGACTAAAGATCGACTCGTCAGAAGAGTAAAGCTTGAAAGTCTTTTGGAAAGNTTCTCATTGACAAATATTAGAAAAGCAAAGGCTATTACGCTATCAGGAGGAGAGCGGCGTAGGGTGGAAATAGCTCGAAATTTAGCTACTTACCCAAAATATTTACTCCTTGATGAACCTTTTGCTGGTGTTGACCCTATTGCCGTTGAAGAGATTAGATCTCTAATAAAAGGGCTAAAAAATNGAGGGATTGGAATACTTATTACAGATCATAATGTCAGAGAAACCCTTAAACTAGTTGATAGAGTTTATATTATAAATGATGGNTCTATAATTAAATCAGGGTCACCTGCAGAAATAGTTTCTGATAATACNGTAAAAAGCGTATACTTGGGTGCATCATTTAATTTATAAATTTTTTAAGTAAATTTGTTCAGTTATATTAGTTTAGATATTTATTTAAGGAGTTATACATGAATATTACTATAAGCGGGGACAACTTGAATTTGGGCAACCATTTNAATTTTTATACCNAAAAAAAGATATCTGATATTTTTGCAAAATATTCTTGTAACCCTGTTTTTTGCAAAATAACATTTGCAAAAAACCAAAACAGGTTTGACTGCTATATTTCCTCCTATTTAGATGCTAGCGTTGGGTTTCAATCAAAGTATAGTGATAGAGATATTTACTCTAGCCTTAAGATATGTATGTCTAGGTTTGAAAAACAAATTCGAAGATTTAAAAGGAAAACAAAAGTTCATTAAGAAAAATTAAAGTTACCATTGCAACAAAGCTAACATAGTAATATAAACCACNAACTTTTATCGATTCTAAAAAATTTNTAAGGATANAAAATTGGAACTTTTAAAAATTCTTAATCCACAATCTATAATTGCTAGTTTAAATGTGGACAGTAAAAAGAATCTTTTTCACGAAATTTCTTTGCAAGCGACTGTTTTGTATGANCTTAACCAAAGAGAAGTGTTCTCTGCCTTAGCTGAAAGGGAATCCTTAGGGCCCACTGGTATGGGTGATGGGATAGCAATTCCACACGCTAGGGTTAGTAAAGTTGATTCTGTTAAGGGNATTTTTGCTAGGTTAGAAAAGCCTATATTATTTGATNCNGTTGACGGTATTCCTGTGGATTTAGTTTTTGCGTTATTTGCNCCACTAGGTACAAACGGTGACCATCTAAAAGCATTAGCAAGGGTGTCTCGTTTGCTAAGAAGCAAAAACACTAGGCACAAACTACGGTCCAACCAAGATTCTTCTGTAATTTATTCTATATTAACTGAAGAAAACGAGGAGAAAGCTGCATGATGTAGCNTTTTCTTGAGAAAAACCTGAAAATTTGAACCTTCAATCCTATAATGAATTTTTATTATTTTTTATAAATTCAATTCTTCATTTTGTGGAAATTTTAAGAGACATTTTTTACTTGAACGTTTAAATAAGGCATTTAGGTGAAATACTAGAAAAATTACACTTGTAAAGGTTGTACTGTGGATAAATTGCCCTATATAAAAATCGAAAGATTATAATTTTGGCTAAAATACTTGATATGGATTTTAAGCCCAAGGATAGAAAAGGAACAGTTTTATGTCGAAAGTGATAGGTATAGATTTAGGAACAACCAATTCGTGTGTTTCAATAATGGATGGTTCGGCAGCTAAAGTAATAGAAAATTCNGAAGGAGCACGNACAACACCTTCTATTGTAGGATTTACTGATGAGGAGCGATTAGTAGGACAAGCTGCAAAACGTCAAGCGGTTACAAACCCTACGAATACTCTTTTTGCTGTTAAGAGACTTATTGGAAGAAGAGTAGANGACAAATCTGTTACTAAGGACAAGAAAATGGTGCCNTTTGAAATCGTTGATGGNGGAAATGGTGATGCCTGGGTTAANGCTAGAGATGAGAAATATTCTCCTAGCCAGGTTTCTGCTTTTATTCTCCAGAAAATGAAAGAAACAGCTGAAAGCTACCTTAATGAAGAAGTTGAACAGGCTGTAATAACAGTTCCAGCTTATTTTAATGATGCTCAAAGACAGGCCACAAAGGATGCTGGAAAAATTGCAGGTTTAGAAGTTTTGAGAATTATCAATGAACCCACAGCGGCNGCTCTAGCATATGGNCTTGATAAAGANGGGGGCAAAACAATAGCTGTTTTTGACCTCGGAGGAGGTACTTTTGATATTTCAATACTAGAGATAGATGATGGTCTTTTTGAAGTTAAGTCTACAAATGGTGATACTTTCCTAGGNGGTGAGGATTTTGACATGCGGATAGTTGAACATTTGGCAGAGGANTTCAAGAAAGAAACAGGAGTTGATTTAACAGCCGATAAAATGGCANTGCAGCGTTTAAAGGAAGCTGCAGAGAAGGCNAAGATTGAATTATCNTCTTCAAACCAAACGGAAATAAATCAACCTTTCATTTCAATGGATCCAAAAACAAGTCAGCCACTACATTTGGTGATAAAATTAACGCGAGCTAAACTTGAAAGTCTAGTGTCAGATCTTATTTCTAAATCGCTAACTCCATGTAAATCAGCATTAAAAGATGCAGGAATTTCAAAATCNGATATCGATGAAGTAATTTTNGTAGGCGGGATGACCAGAATGCCTAAAGTTATTGAGGAGGTAACAAAATTTTTTGGAAAAGATCCAAATAAGGGCGTTAACCCTGACGAAGTGGTTGCAATGGGAGCAGCCATTCAAGCAGGCGTGCTACAAGGCGATGTAAAAGATGTTGTTTTATTAGATGTAACTCCTTTGAGTTTGGGGATAGAAACNTTAGGAGGTGTGTTCACCCGCTTAATTGACAGAAATACAACAATACCAACAAAGAAAAGCCAAATTTTTTCGACTGCTGAAGACAACCAGAATGCTGTAACCATTAGGGTTTTTCAAGGTGAACGTGAAATGGCGTCAGATAACAAAATACTTGGTCAATTTAATCTTGAGGAAATAGCTCCTGCCCCCAGAGGCATGCCGCAGATTGAGGTTACCTTTGATATTGATGCCAATGGTATAGTTTCAGTATCTGCAACAGACAAGGGTACTGGAAAGGANCAGAAAATTACTATTCAAGCATCTGGAGGCCTTTCCGAAGATGAGATTGATAAAATGGTAAANGAAGCTGAAGAGAATGCTGAATCGGACAAAGAGAAAAAGGAACTCGTTGAAGCAAAGAACCAAGCCGAAAGCCTTATTCATGGAACCGAAAAGTCTATTGAAGAACATGGTGATAAGGTTGATGGNGCNACAGTAGAAGCGATAGAACTNTCAATAAAAGCCCTTAAAGAAACTTTGGAAAGCGATGATGCTGAAAAAATCAGAGCTCGATGTCAAGATGTTACTGAAGCATCCATGAAGTTGGGAGAAGCTATTTATAAGTCAGANAGCGAGAATTCTGAAACCGANTCCGATGGAACGGAAGAAAATCAAACTGATGACGTAGTAGACGCAGACTTTGAAGATTTAAATAAAAAGGAGTAATCTTTTTTAGTCTATGGTTTTTTAGGATAGGGCTACTNTATGGCAAAAGAAGATTACTATGAAATTTTAAGCTGCTCACGTAGTGCTTCACCTGATGAATTGAAGAAAGCCTACAGAAAGAAAGCCAAGGAACTACATCCNGACCGAAACAGTGACAACCCAAAAGCTGAAGANCAATTTAAGTCTGTTAATGAAGCATATGATATCCTAAGAGATCCAGAAAAGAGAAGTGCTTACGATAGGTTTGGGCATGCCGCATTCGAGGGTGGCACTAGTAATTCTGGTTTCAGGTCTTCAGGACAAACAGGAGATTTTGGATCAGCATTCTCTGATGTNTTTGAAGACTTATTTGGAGACTTTATGGGATCGTCTTCNAGAAGGGGTCCTCANAGGGCTAGTCGTGGGTCCGACCTTAGATATAACTTAAATATCAATTTAACTGAAGCATACAAAGGAAAAAAAACCATTATAAATGTTCCCAGTGCTGTAACTTGTGACTCTTGCTCGGGTGTTGGTTCAGAGGGAGGAATTGAAGCCACCAATTGCCCAACCTGCGCTGGCATTGGAAAAGTTCGGGCTCAACAAGGCTTTTTTACAGTTGAGAGAGGTTGNCCAACNTGCGCTGGAAAAGGAAAAATAATAAAAAATCCATGCAAAAACTGTTCCGGGCAAGGAAGAGTAGAAAAAGAAAGNAAGCTAAATGTNACAATTCCACCTGGGGTGGAAACTGGTACCAGAATTAGGCTTGCAAATGAAGGAGAAGCTGGACTTCGTGGAGGGCAAAATGGGGATTTATATATATTTGTAGAAGTCTCACAACATCAAATATTTGAAAGAGATTCTCAGGACTTATTCTGCAAAATTCCTATCTCAATGATCACAGCTGCGCTAGGCGGGGAACTTGAGGCCCCTACTTTGGATGGTGGAAAGTCAAGGGTTAAGGTTCCAAACGGTGTACAGAGTGGGAAAAGGTTAAGATTAAAGGGAAAAGGCATGCCAAGTCTAAGAGGTAATAATTTTGGTGATCTTTACGTCGAGCTAGAGGTGGAAACGCCTGTGAATTTAACTTCTGAACAGAAAAATTTGTTGATGGAGTTTCAAAAAATTGGAGTAAACAACAATCCCGCAGAATCAAACTTCTTTTCAAGAGTAAAAAGATTTTGGGATGATCTAACTTAATTCAATTAAAAGTCTCTACACTTTCACTGTTTTATTAACAACCAAATTAGGTTATCCTTTTATTAATATTTGTTAATTAATTTACGATAAGATGAGCAAAAAATCCTCCGTCACACCCATGATGGAACAATACTTAAGATTAAAGGAAAAGCACAAAGACAAGCTGCTTTTATACAGAATGGGTGACTTTTATGAGCTTTTTTTTGAGGATGCTGAGGTTGCATCTTCAGCAATGGATATAACGCTTACAACTCGAGGAAAGCATTTAGAAATCGATATACCTATGTGTGGTATACCTCACCTAAAGCTGGACCAATACCTTATAAAGCTAATTAAGGCCGGACATAACGTGGCAATATGTGAGCAAATTGAAAGTGTAAATCAGGCAAAGAAGAGAGGCTATAAATCAATAGTTAAAAGGGACGTCACCAGAATAATCACTCCTGGCACATTAGTAGAAGAAGGTCATCTGGAATCTCCAAGCCACAATTTTCTTTTTACATATGCAGAGAAAAACAAAACCAGCTCGGCTGCATGGCTTGATTTGTCAACTGGAAATATATTTCTTAAGAATATTGACAGACATTCTATACTAACACTAATTGGCGAGATTAAGCCGTCAGAAGTAATTTTCTGCAGTAACATATTTTCTAAACTTCTTACAATAAATTCTAATATAACTCCAAGAGTTAGTGTCTTAGAAAAAAATGATTTTTTTGATTTTGGGGACTTGCGTAGCTACATAAAATTGGATGAAACTGATAGCTATTCGGATGCCGAAACACATGCGATGAGCTCTTTATTAACTTATTGTCATAGAACAAACTTTCCCTTTGAAATGACATTTTCCACCCCTGTTCGAATTTCTAATTCTAAATTTGTTGAAATGGATTTTTCAACTAGAAACAATTTAGAATTAACCCAAAATACCAAAGGGGGTAGGCAAGATACTTTGTTTAGCACAATTGATAATACCGTTACTAATTTTGGCTCAAGATTGCTAGAAAATTGGCTAAACTACCCTCTTATGAATATTAGTGACGTAAATTCCCGCCTAGACAAAGTAGAGTTACTTTTTGAAAATCTTGATGTTATGGAAACCGTTCAAAGTTTTTTGAAAAAAATTCCAGATATGGAACGGGCCTTAACTCGATTACAACTTAATAGAGGAAACCCCAAAGACTATATTTATATAAAATCTGGGCTTTCAAAAAGTAGAGAGATAGATAATTTTCTAAAGCGAAAGCCCTTTGCCGGCCTATTTGATGGCTCTCTTATTAGAGCCCTGGAAAATATTTGGAAAACCTTAGAAGACTCACTGGAAGATGATCCGTCTTTGAGTTTTCGAGATGGAAACTTTATTAAAAAAGGCTGTTCTATTGAGCTCGATGAAAACAGAAGTCTGCAGGAATCTAGTAGAGTTCATATTGCAAATATTCAGGTTCAATTAATAGAAAAGACACATATAAATTCTCTAAAAATCAAATATAATAATACTCTCGGATATTTTATAGAAACTCCAGCAAGTCATTCAAAAACAATCTTAAGTGAAGAATATTCTGAGCTTTTTTTTCATAGACAGACTACTGCAAATTCTATTCGTTTTACCACAAATGAGTTATTAGCTTTGGAAAGTAAAATTCTAACCTCCAGAGAATTGTGTCTACAAATTGAAACGGAAAAACTTGAAGAGTTGAGACTCATGGTTTTATCCTATGGGGATAAGATTAGAGTTCTTTGTAGATCTTTAGCTGAGTTAGATATATTTTGCTCCGGGGCCAGCTTAGCAAAGAAAAATAGATGGGTAAGGCCTGAAATAACAGAGGGCAAAGATTTTCTCATTAAAAATGGTAGGCACCCTGTTGTGGAAAAATCATTAAGGGTAAGTAATTCAAATGATTTCATCCCAAATAGCTGTGAACTATTGGAAAAAAAATCTTTCATTAACCTATTAACAGGGCCAAATATGGCAGGGAAATCTACTTTCCTAAGACAAAATGCTCTAATTGGAATTCTTGCTCAAATAGGGAGCTATGTACCAGCAGATAGTGCGAAAATAGGAAGAATTTCTCAAGTATTTTGTAGAATAGGCGCCTCTGATAATCTCGCCAAAGGTGAGTCAACCTTCATGGTTGAAATGAGAGAAACAGCATCAATTCTTAATAATGCCGACAATAGAGCCCTTGTTATTCTTGATGAAGTGGGGAGAGGGACATCTACATATGATGGGATGTCAATTGCATGGGCATGCTTAGAATATTTGCACGATCACAACAAAGCAAGAACCATTTTTGCTACGCACTATCATGAGTTAACTAACATGTCTGAAGATTTTATTGGCATACAAAACCTATCTGTTTCAGCAAAAGAATGGAAAGGGGACCTAATATTTCTTCACAAAGTTCTTGAAGGAAAAGCTGTTGGTTCATATGGTATAAAGGTAGCAGAGTTGGCAGGCTTACCTAAGAAAGTGATTAAGATTTCCAGCGATATTTTAGATAAACTGAGCAGAGAGTCCCATTTTTCTCAATTGACAAAAAGTTCCAATAAAACAAATACAAACGAAAAAGAAATTTATGATAAAAAATTGAAAATTCTGATGGAAACTATAGATGATTTAGATTTAGATTCTACTACGCCAAAGCTAGCTCTGGAAATATTATACAAAGTTAAAACTCGACTAATTGAAGTTTAATTCTTTTCCCCTTCGTCACCTTCAAAAGATGACACACCAACCTGCGCAGCCCTTAATAACCTCTCCGAAATTCTGAAGCCATTTACCATTATTTGAATTATTTCTCCTTTTTTGGTATCTGGAATGGGTGATTCAAACATAGCTTGATGCCATTTTGGATCAAACTTTTCNCCTATCTCTGGCTCTATTTTTTCAATCTTATGCTTTTTAAAAACCGAAATTAACTCTCTTTGGGTTAATTCTATNCCTTCTATTAGTGGTTTTGCTTGCTCTTTNAAANTTTCATCNATGTTTTCAAGGGCTCTTCCCATATTGTCATAAACTGATAATAGATCTCGTGCTAGTNTTGTNCCNCCATAGATTTCTGCTTCTTTTCTTTCTTTTTCTGCCCGCTTTCTTAAGTTTTCTTTGTCAGCTAAAGATCTTATTAACTTGTCTTTTAGATCACNGACCTCCTCAGCTAACAGGTCTAAATTNGTCTCCTCTAAAATGTTGTCATCGAGCAAATCTTCATCTAAGGCTACTTTCTTTCCTTCCTCTATAGCTTCCTCAATTTCTTTCTCAGAAAGCTCGTGACCCAAATCTTCTTCATTTTTTATATTGTCACTTTTTGTCATTTTTCCTTCTTTCATCATATATTAATTAAAATATTATTTAGGATTGAGACTCATTTTTTTCAATGAGCTTGCTTAAAATTTGTGCTGTATAATCTACTATTGGAACTATCCTACCATAATTTAATCTTGTTGGACCAATAACACCAATTGCACCTAAAATTTCACCTTCCGCATTCGTATAAGGTGAAAAAACCAGTGACGAGCCTGATAAGGAAAAAAGTTTGTTTTCTGAGCCGATAAAAACCCTTATTCCCTCACCTGATTCTGTTGAATTAAGTAGCTCTATTAAGTCTCTCTTTCGCTCCATATCATCAAAAAGCTGTTTGATTTTTCCCAGATCTTCCTCAGTTTCCGCATCTCCAATTAGATTAGATCTTCCTCTAATTATCAGGCGGTCCATATCATTTTTGGTCCCAGAATCCCAAACAATTGATCCTGTTTTTACTAATTTTTGTGCAGTTTCGTCTAATTCTTTTTTACAATTCTCTAATTCATGCTCTATTACAATTTTAACTTCAGCAATTGTTCTTCCCTTTAAAACATTATTTAAAAAATTTGTTGCTTCCCTGATTGCAGAAGGAGTAAGGCCGAAAGGTTTTTCAAAAATTCTGTTTTCAACCTTACCATCAGCGGTAACTAGTACTACCAACCCTCTATTATCAGAAAGACTTACAAAATCTATGTGCTTTATCGGGGCCTCAATCTTAGGGGTAAGAACAACTGATGCAGTCTTTGTTAATCCTGAAAGTAAAGAACCAACTCTGTCGAAGGATTTTGAGAGAAATATATCTTCATCTTTTATAGTTTTCTCAATGAAGGTTTTTTCCCTACCATTCATGTCACCTACTTCAAGGAACCCATCTACGAATAATCTCAAACCACTCTGGGTTGGCATTCTTCCTGACGATACATGTGTACTTCCTAGCAACCCTAAAATCTCCAAATCCTGCAAAACATTTCGGACGGTGGCTGCCGATATTTTTTCAGTTAAAGATCTTGATAGTGTTCTTGACCCTACTGGATCTCCAGTCTCTAAATAAGTTTCCACTACTTTCTTGAACACCTGCATGCTTCTAGAAGTCATTTCTTTAAATAAATTTTCAGCACCATCATTTTTTTTAGAGTTCATCTCTGCACATCTTTCAAAAATATTATTCTCTAGTTTAAGGGATCAGATAATTTACAATAAATTTCAACTCATATATCATCAATATAAATTTTTAAAGTATTTGGAGTTTTTGATGAGAATAGATGGCAGGGAAAACCTAAGTCTTAGAGACACTACTATAGAAATTAACACCAACAAGTATGCCGATGGCTCTTGCATAATCAGCTGTGGAGACACCAAGGTTTTATGCACCGCAACAGTTGAAGAGACGGTTCCTTTTTTTTTAAGAAAATCTGGCCTTGGTTGGGTAACAGCTGAATATGGCATGCTTCCTAGATCAACAGACACAAGAATTAGGAGAGAGGCATCCGCTGGAAAGCAATCTGGAAGAACCTTAGAAATACAAAGATTAATAGGAAGATCATTAAGAACATGTATTGATAGAAGTTGTCTTGGCGAGAGACAAATAGTTGTAGACTGTGATGTTTTGCAAGCTGATGGTGGGACTCGTTGCGCTTCAATCACAGGAGGTTGGGTGGTTTTAAGGTTGGCCATAAATAAGCTTCTTGCATCAGGAAAACTTTCTGAAGACCCTTTGATTAATCAAGTTGCAGCTTTGTCCTGTGGAATAGTGGAAGGAACAGCAATGACTGATTTAAACTATTCTGAGGATAGCAATGCAGACATAGACTCTAATTTTGTAATGAATGAAAAAAATGAGTTTGTTGAAATACAATGTTCTGCTGAAAAATCTACTTTGACAAAAAATCAATTTGAGGAAATTTATGATATGGCAACATCAGGGATACTTAAGTTGTTTGATATTCAAAAGGAAAGCCTTAAAATTGAGAAAATTTAATGAAAATTCTATAGTCCTTGCTACTCACAACATTGGTAAGTTTGAAGAAATGAAAAAACTACTGGATGATGGTACGCGAGGGGTTTCTGTATATTCATCTAATGAATTCGAAATTGATGAACCTGAAGAAGTAGGACACACCTATATCGAAAATGCACAGATTAAAGCTAGGTATTCCGCTGAAAAAACCGGACTGGCATGCCTCTCTGATGATAGCGGTATTGAAGTTGACGGGCTTGACGGAGCTCCTGGTGTCTATACAGCCGACTGGGCAGAAACAAAAACTGGAAGAAATTTTGAATACGCGATGAGAAAAGTTTGGAATGCTCTGGACAGCAAAGAGGTGCCTTTTCCAAGAAAGGCTCGGTTTGTTTGCACTTTAGTTTTGGTTTGGCCAGATAAGCATGAAGAGGTTTTTGAGGGTAAAGCAAATGGAACCTTAACCTGGCCAGGTAGAGGTTTAAATGGCCATGGCTTTGATCCGATTTTCATACCAACAAGCTATAAAATAACTTATGGAGAAATGGATAGGTGGGAAAAGAACCGCATAAGCCATAGGGCGATCGCTTTTCAGAAAATGATTAAACAGTGTTTTAAAGATCATGAAAAATCAGCCAATTAAATTCTATTTGAATAACCAATATGTTAACTATGTGCCTGAAAAGGAATATCTTTCTGTATTAGACTATCTAAGACTTAATGAAGAACTTACAGGAACAAAAGAGGGGTGTGGCGAAGGGGATTGCGGTGCATGCACTGTACTATTGGGCAGTTTACAGAAAACCCCCTCGGGTTTCTGCCTAAAATATGAAAGTATCAATTCATGCATAAGATTTTTACCCTCTATTCATGCATGTCATCTTGTTTCAATAGAGAACCTGGCAAAAAAGGGTGAGCCACTTCACCCAATTCAGGAAGAGATGAAAAATGCAAATGGGGTTCAGTGTGGGTTTTGTACACCGGGTATTGTTATGTCAATCTACAATCTCTTCCTTAATAATGACTTTACAGATAGAAAAAAAGTCGAAGAGAGTTTACAGGGCAATCTATGTCGATGTACGGGTTATGGTCCAATCGTTAATGCAGCAAAGAATGTGGTTGAGAAATATAAAAGGATAACAGACGAACTTTATATATCGAATAAAAAAATAAAGGAAAAACTGATAGCAATTAGAGAGAAGGAGCCCTTTCCTTATTCCGCGCCAAAGGACCTTAAATCTTTTAAGTCTTTCATTAAAAAAAACAAGAATAACACTATTATATCTGGAGCCACCGACGTAGGTCTTTGGATAAATAAAGAGCTTCAAAGACCCAAGAATCCTGTGTTTATCAACCATGTTGATGAATTAAAAATTATAAAAATATCTAAAAATTTTATCACAGTTGGCTCTTCTGTAACTTATACAAAACTTATGGAATCATTAAAACCTTTTTACCCAGAATTGACAGAGTATTTGAAAAGGATAGGCGGTGAGCAAATTAGAAACATGGGTACAATTGGTGGAAATATTGCAAATGCATCCCCTATAGGAGACATGTTACCTCCACTGATCGCGCTAAAAAGTGAGATTAAGATTTCTAATGCAGAATCAAAAATAAGAAATGTACCAATGGAAGAGTTCTTCATTAAATATAAAGTCAAAGATCTCAAGAAAAACGAATTTATTTTATCTGTAAAGATACCTAAACCAACAAAGGATCTAGTTTTCTCAAATTACAAAGTTTCCAAGAGACGCGATGAGGACATATCTAGTGTATGCGCATCGTTCTATTTTATAGTTAATAAAGGTCACATTGATGAGGCACGTTTAGTTTTCGGAGGGATGGCTGAGATGCCAAAAAGAGCAAAGTATACAGAGGATTTTCTTTTTGGAAAACCTTGGACTGAAGATTCATTTACCAGTTCCCTAAAGAAAATAGAGGAAGATTTTCAGCCTATTTCTGATGCACGTGCATCAAAAGAATATAGGATCTTAGTAGCGAAAAATTTGTTAAGAAAAATTTTTCTCCAAAAATCAAAAGCATGTCGAGGGCTTATGAGACATGAGAAATTACTCGCGGGGCACACCAATTTTGACTAATAATATCATTCATGACTCTTCAGAAAAATGTCTGACTGGTGATGCTCTATATATTGATGACATGAGTTTGGAAAAGAATGCATGTCATGGATATATTGGGTTTTCTTCAGTCGCTCATGGCTATATTTTAGATATTGATTTTTCCTTAGCAATGAAAACACCTGGGGTTCTAGATATTATTTCTTATAACGAGTTACCTGGTAGTAATGACATAAGTCCCACGGGGAAAAATGACGAGCCAATTCTGTCTAACCGAAAAGTTAACTACTATGGCCAACCCATTTTTCTTATTGTCGCAACTACTAGAGAGATTGCGAGAACTGCATCAAAGCTGGTAAAAATAAAGTATGAGGAGCTTAAACCAATAGTCACAATTAAAGCTGCAAAAAATGATATAGGAAATCTTAAATTTGTTACCGAACCGCTAAGGTTAAAGCGTGGAAACTTTGAAAAAGCATTTAAAAAATCACCTAAAAAATTGGTTGGGGAGGTAGAAATTGGAGGACAAGATCATTTCTATTTGGAAGGCCATGTTGCCTTAGCAATCCCAAAGGAAGGCGGTGAAATTCGTGTTTTATCATCTACTCAACATCCTTCTGAAGTACAGCATATGGTTGCAAAGACTTTGGGTTTACCCTCTAGCTCAGTTGAGGTGGCAGTGAGACGAATGGGTGGAGGATTTGGTGGAAAAGAAACTCAATCTAATTTGTTCGCCGTCTTAGCCTCTGTGGCAGCAATTCGCTTAGGAAGGACTGTAAAAATAAGACCTGATAGAGATGACGACATGATAATTACGGGCAAAAGGCATCCTTTTTTAGCAAAGTATGAAGTTGGTTTTGAAGAAAATGGTAAAATTAATGCCTTAAAAGCGACTCTATCTGCACAATGTGGTCATTCAGCTGACTTATCTGGACCAATAACTGATAGGGCTCTTTTTCACGTTGATAACTGTTATTATATTCCTGATATTCTTTTAGAATCAGAACCATTATTCACTAATACAGTTTCCAACACAGCTTTTCGCGGATTTGGAGGACCTCAAGGTATGCTAGTTGGAGAAAGGGTTATAGAAGAGATCGCATTTTCGATAGCGCAAGACCCTCTGGAGGTAAGAAAAATAAACCTTTACGGAATAGATAAAAAAAATATCACCCCTTATCATCAAAAAATAAGAGATAATATCTCGAGAAAAATTATATCTGAATTGGAGAAAACCTCAGACTACAAAAAAAGACGCAGACAAATAATATCATTTAACAAGAAATCTAAATTAATTAAGAAGGGAATTTCACTTACTCCGGTAAAGTTTGGCATTTCTTTCACAGCTACTTGGTATAATCAAGCTGGTGCACTAGTAAATATCTACAATGACGGTTCTGTCTCACTTAACCATGGTGGAACAGAAATGGGTCAAGGTCTTAACACAAAAGTATCCAGTATTGTCTCTGAAGTTTTTTGTATCCCATTCGAACAAATTAAAATAACTCAAACTGAAACATCAAAAATACCTAATACATCGGCTACAGCAGCCTCCAGTGGATCAGATTTAAATGGTAAAGCGGCCGAAAGGGCAGCCTTAACTTTAAAAGATAGGTTAATAAAATTTGCTTCAAAACATTTTACTGTTCCACAAGAGTTTATTTCATTCGGCTATAGCGGTGTTTTAATAGGAAACAAATTACTATCATTCTCGGAACTAGTATCTTTAGCTTATAAAGAAAGAGTTCAGCTCTCTGCTCTGGGATTCTATAAGACACCAAATATTCATTGGGATAGGGCAAAAGGTAAGGGAGAACCTTTTTATTATTTTTCTTATGGTGCTGCTGTGTCAGAAGTTTCTTTAGATACATTAACAGGCGAGTATGTTTTGAACCGCACGGATATTTTGCACGATGTCGGCCAAACCTTAAATGAGTCTATAGACATTGGACAAATTGAAGGCGGTTTTATTCAAGGTGTCGGCTGGCTAACTTCGGAGGAACTTTTTTGGGATGACTGTGGCAGGTTAAAAACCCATGCACCTTCCACGTATAAGATCCCATTGGCTTCAGATACCCCCGAAACTTTAAACATTTCACTTCTACAAAACAGCCCCAACCCCAGACCCACAGTGAAACGATCAAAAGCAGTTGGTGAACCTCCATTTATGTTATCTATTTCTGTTTTTGAAGCCCTTTCAATGGCGGTCAGTAGTGTTATAGACTATTCAACTTGTCCGAATTTAAGCACACCAGCAACCCCAGAAAATCTTTTGCTAACAATTGAAAAACTTAAACGTCAGAATGATGCTAAAAGAATTTGAACACTTCATAAAAACTGAGAAAGACATTGCTTTGATTGAGTTGATAACTGTAAAGGGCTCAAGTCCAAGAGAGGTTGGTGCCTGGATGCTTGTTTCTCCCCAAAAGTGCCTTAATACCATAGGTGGAGGTGTTCTTGAGTTTTCTATGGTAGCTGAAGCCAAAAAGATGATGGAAGATCGGAGTGAGGATAAGCTATCTTTCAAATCTAATTTAAATCCGGAATTTGACCAATGTTGTGGAGGGGTTGTAAGTTGTCAAATTTCCACTGTTACTAAAAGCACAATGAAAATGATTGAAAAACGAATAAAAAATGAAATCTCAAAATATAAAAGTTTATATTTATTTGGTGCAGGTCATGTAGGTAAATCAATAATAAAATTAGGATTAAATTTGCCCCTTAAAATAACCGTTACAGATAGCAGGTTAGACTTGGTAAAGGGTTTGCAAAATCAGTTTAGAGATTATGTGGACACAATTAAATTTAATGTGGACGCTATTCCTGAAAGGATCATAAAATCCTCACCTGAAAATAGCGCATACCTTGTTATGACACATAGTCACGCTACAGATTTTTCTTTAATAGAAGAAATTTTGAGCCTTAAAAAAATAGGATATGTCGGTATGATAGGATCCAAATCAAAGAAAATTTCATTGCAGAAGTACTTAAAAAGAAAAAACATCAGTGATAATACGGCTGATCTCGTCAAATGTCCTATCGGTAGGCCAATTAAATTCTCTGGTAGAAAAAGTCCAGAAGTTATAGCTGCTTTGACAATTTCTGATATACTTGAGTCTTTGGATAGTGAGTAATACCGAATTGTGTGATGAAAGATTATAAACCATGTCATCTACCAGACCTTTAACCGATTCGCGATCTAGACCTTCCTCTCCGTTGATTTCTGTTAATGGTATTACAAAATCTTTCTCAAATACGCTTGCAAACTCAAACATTAAACTTAGTTTAAATAATGGCGAAATACATGCTCTATTAGGGGAAAATGGAGCTGGAAAATCCACCTTAGTAAAAATTATCTATGGTTTAATTGCTCCAGATAGCGGAGAAATGAAACTCTCAGGTCAAATATTTCAGCCAAAAAACCCTAGAGATGCTCGGAAAAATGGCATTGGGATGGTTTTTCAGCATTTCTCATTATTTAATGCCCTAAGTGTTTTTGAAAACATAGCAATCGGATTAGATGAACGTTTTGAAGCAGCGAGCCTAAAATCTCGTATCATAAGCCTTTCAAAAAATTATGGTCTTCCCCTAAACCCTGATGATATAGTGGGCAATCTCTCCGTTGGACAACAACAGAGAATTGAAATTGTTAGATGCTTGCTTCAGAATCCAAAACTCTTAATTATGGATGAACCAACTTCCGTGTTAAATCCTTTAGAGGTTGAACAGTTATTTTATACGTTAAAAAAACTGGCATCGGAGGGCACATCAATTCTCTATATTTCTCACAAACTAGCTGAAGTAAAAGATCTCTGTAAAAGAGCTACCGTTCTTAGAGGCGGCAAAGTGGTTGACACATGTAACACTGATGACTTTTCTGCTCCCGAACTTGCAGAGTTAATGGTTGGGAGTTCTATAAAACCTACTGTGCGACATAAGAGGACATTTGGAGATATAGTTCTTAAATTAGAAAATTTATACCAAGATTCTGAAGATCCTTTTGGAACCTCGATTAAAAATTTGAACCTTGAAGTCAAGGGCGGTGAAATTTTAGGTGTTGGGGGTGTTTCTGGAAATGGTCAAGATGAGTTGATGACAGCCTTAAGCGGGGAGATGTCTCCTAGAAAAGGAAAAATTTTCTTCAAAGGTTCCGACATAAGCCTGCTTAATGCAGAAGGTCGTAGGGCTCTTGGCATTTTCTCTGCACCTGAAGAGAGGCTTGGTCACGCAGCTTGTCCTAGTATGAAGTTATCAGAAAATGTTCTTATAACTTGTTCTAAGACGGCTAAGCTTACGAAATATGGCATTATTCAGAGAAATTTTTCCGAGGAATTAACAAGGGAAATAATTAATAAATTTGATGTTAAAACTGATAGTACTTCCTCTGTTGCCTCATCTCTATCAGGTGGCAATTTACAAAAGTTTGTCATAGGAAGGGAATTACTTCAGAATCCAAAACTTCTCATAATAAATCAACCTACATGGGGGGTTGATGCTTCTGCAGCAGCATTTATTAGGCAAGCCATAATTAATCTTGCAGAATCTGGTACGGCAGTAATAATAATTAGCCAAGATCTAGATGAATTAATTGAGGTCAGTGATAGTTTTACCGCTTTAGTTGGTGGTCGAATATCTGACCCAAAACCAATGAGTGGCTTGAAAATCAGAGACATTGGTCAAATGATGTCTGGGGCAATGTCATATGATTAAACTTGTTCCGAGAACAAAACAAAGCCCTATAATATCAGCCATTATTCCTATTTTAGCTGTGGGTTTAACAATGTTTTTTGGTGGAATATTATTTTGGATGCTCGGCAAAGA
Organism: Paracoccaceae bacterium; assembly: GCA_002725175.2. Lineage (GTDB taxonomy): Bacteria > Pseudomonadota > Alphaproteobacteria > Rhodobacterales > Rhodobacteraceae > CACKLF01. The sequence continues at coordinate 12,342 of PBQX02000086.1, read as the reverse complement.
TCCTTTTGAAACCATACGTATGATTTTTTGGGATCCGCTTATGAATGAAACTTTTGCAGATTATGCAAGGCCTCAAATATTGGTTAAAGCTGCGCCTCTGATATTAATTGCAATTGGTTTATCATTTGGCTTTAGAGCCAATATTTGGAATATTGGTGCTGAAGGACAGTTTATAATGGGGGCTATTTTTAGTGGTGCCTTGGGTTTAGCTGTTTACCCCCAAGAAAGTTTATTATTGTTTCCTTTAATGGTTGTTTTTGGTATTATTGGAGGTGTTTTTTGGGCTTCTATACCTGCGTTACTGCGAACTTATTTCAATACCAATGAGATCCTTGTTTCTCTGATGCTTGTATACGTGGCAGAACAGATTCTTGCGGCCGCTTCCATTGGTTTTCTTCGAAACCCTGAAGGTGCAGGCTTTCCAGGTTCAAGAAATTTGAGCCAATATCCATCTGCTGCAAATTTGGAAATTATTTCTGGTTCTGGAATTCACTGGGGTGTAGCCACTGCTTTTGTTTCCGTAATTTTCTTTTATATACTATTGTACAAACACAAGTTTGGTTTTCAGGTATCACTTTCTGGTATGTCACCAAAAGCTGCACGCCTTTCTGGTGTTAATCCTAGATTTTTGGTAATCCTTTGTCTTGCGTTAAGCGGCGGATTAGCGGGCTTGGCTGGAATGTTTGAGTTGACAGGTCCAGCAGGCCAAATAACTATTGATTTTAATGTTGGGTACGGGTTTACGGCCATTATTGTTGCCTTTTTGGGTCGTTTAAATCCTATTGGGATTCTTTTTTCTGGCATACTAATGGCACTTACTTACGTTGGGGGAGAACTAACCCAATTTATGCTGAATTTGCCGGCAGCCGCTATTCAAGTTTTCCAAGGCATGTTACTATTTTTTCTTTTGTCTATGGATCTTCTGGTAAATTACAAAATTAAATTAGCGAGGTTTTAAGTACATGGACTTCTCTTCAATAGATCCAGTTGTTTTGATCGCCAGCCTTATCGTTGCCTCAACACCAATTTTGCTGGCGGCGACTGGTGAGTTAATTGTCGAGAAATCTGGAGTGCTTAATCTTGGAGTTGAAGGTATGATGATTATTGGTGCAATAAGCGGATTCATTGTTTGCGTGGAGTTAAATTCTCCTTTACTTGGTCTCATAGGTGCAGCATTGGGTGGGGGATTGTTATCGATAGTTTTTGGAATCGTAACTCAAGTCTTAAGAGCAAATCAAGTAGCATCAGGTTTAGCCCTTACCATGTTTGGATTGGGACTGGCTTCACTTCTTGGGCATTCATACACAGGCATTAAACCTCCCTACCTTTCTACACCAGACATACCTTTTTTTTCAGAGATACCTATATTGGGAAAAATGTTATTTCAGCATGATTTTGTAGTTTATTTCTCAATTATAAGTGTGTGTTTGGTATGGTACTTTTTCCGTGCAACTCGATTTGGTTTAATTATTAAGGCTATTGGAGAAAATCAAGACTCAGCACATGCACTAGGTTACAATGTTATAGCAACTCGAATTTTGACAATATTCATTGGTGGTTGCTTTGCTGGATTGGCAGGAGGATATCTATCACTGGTTCGAGTACCTCAATGGACTGAAGGAATGACAGCCGGTGCTGGCTGGATTGCTCTTGCTTTAGTAGTTTTCTCTAGTTGGAAGCCGCTAAGGTTATTCGTTGGTGCTTATATTTTTGGAGGGTTTACAATATTACAATTAAATCTTCAGGCAATAGGAATCGAATTAAGTGTAGCACTATTGTCAATGACACCGTATATTGTGACAATAATTGCGCTTGTGATTATTTCTTCCGGTAAGAAACAGGGAGGATCGTCAACACCAGGATCTCTAGGCAAGGTGTTTATGGAAGCACAATAACAACAAAACAAGGAGGACTTATGAAAAAAATAATCAACTTTTTTCTCACTTTATCAGGGATTCTATTATTAGGTTCAGGACTATTTGCTGCTGATCTTAAAGTTGGATTCGTATACGTGGGACCACCGGGTGACTTTGGTTGGACCTACCAACACGACCAAGGTAGGAAAGCTGTGGAGAAAGCATTTGGTGATAGAGTAGAAACTACTTTTGCAGAGAATGTTCCAGAAGGGGCTGATGCAGAAAGAGTTATGACACAAATGGCACTCTCTGGACATGATATGATATTTGCAACATCCTTTGGCTACATGGATCCAGTGATGAATGTTGCCGCAAAATTTCCAAATGTGAAATTTGAGCATGCAACTGGTTATAAAAGAGCAGATAACGTGTCAACATATTCTGCAAGATTTTATGAAGGTAGAAGTGTTATAGGGCACATAGCTGGAAAAATGACTAAGTCTAATGTTGTGGGTTACATAGCCTCTTTCCCAATACCTGAAGTAGTACGTGGAATAAATGCGGCTTATTTGGCAGCCAAAGCTGCTAATCCAAATGTGAAATTCAAAATAGTCTGGGTTTTCACTTGGTTTGATCCTGCTAAAGAGGCAGATGCTGCTAACGCACTAATAGACCAAGGTGCTGACGTGTTGATGGCTCATACTGATAGCCCTTCACCACTTACAGTTGCTGAAGAGAGAGGAGTATTTGCATTTGGACAAGCATCAGACATGTTACAATTTGGACCAAACGCTAGNCTGGGCTCAATAATCGACGACTGGGATCCATACTANATAGCTAGAGTTCAAGCTGCACTTGACGGCACATGGGAGAGTACTGACACCTGGGACGGATTAGCNCCTGGAATGGCNGNGCTCGGTGGCTTTCATGAAAAAATTCCAATGNATGTTCGAGCAGAAGCAATGAACCTTGCTATTGCAATTGCNGGAGGAAGAACCCATTCTTTCACTGGACCAATAAACAGGCAGGATGGTAGTGCTTGGTTGGCAGAAGGTGAAACAGCTGACGATGGAACGCTTTTGGGAATGAACTTTTATGTTGAAGGCATAGAAGGAGATATTCCTCAATAAACTTTCAGAAGTGGGTTCCACTAGAGTGGGGCCCACATTTAAAATAATTTGGCTTCTTAAAAACATAGTTTATTTTATTGATCTCCTCCATATAGTGTAATCAAATCTATTAGAGAGTTGTGCATTTTTGAAGAAAAAGAAGAAAAACCTCAAGGAAGATGGAATAGGAATTTATATCCACTGGCCTTTTTGCCAAAGCCTTTGTCCTTATTGTGATTTCAATAGTTATGTTTCTGAAAAAATTGACATGGACAGTTGGAGCACCGCCTATAAAAAGGCTTTAAGAATTTCAGCTATACAAGTTGACAATAATCTTGTTCATTCAATTTACTTCGGTGGGGGTACCCCAAGTTTGATGAGTTCGAGGTTAGTTTATGAAGTTATAAATGAAATTTCTAAGGAATTTAGATTATCATCTGATGCTGAAATCAGTTTAGAAGCTAACCCAACATCGGTGGAATATGGTAAGTTTAAATCTTATTCGGCTTCAGGAGTTAACCGATGCTCTCTAGGTATTCAAGCCCTTAATGATCCTGACCTAAAAAGTCTTGGGAGGTTACACTCTGTAAATGATGCTTTAAGGGCTTTTGATTCCGCAAGGCAGTGCTTCAAAACATCTAGTTTTGATTTAATTTATGGAAGACAAAATCAGACTATAGGGGAATGGGAAAACGAATTAAAAAGAGCTATGAGTTTGGACCCGCAACATCTGTCACTTTATCAACTTACTATTGAACCAGGCACCCCATTCTTTAAGTTACAACAAAAAAATCGTTTAAGGGGTTTGCCTAACGATAGCAAATCATGTGCTTTTTATACAAAAACGAAAGAGATCTGTAAAAATAATGAATTGGTACATTACGAAATTTCAAATTTTGCAACTAAAGGTCATGAAAGTGTCCACAATCTCAATTACTGGAAATATGGTGATTTTATTGGAATAGGCCCAGGAGCATCCGGAAGGATTTCAATAAATGGCAAAAAACATGAGACGGAGGGGCATAAGAATCCTATGAAATGGCTTGGAGGTGTTTTAAAAAATGGGGGTGAGATCTATTCCGTTAGTATGCCCTTATCCTTTATAGACCAAGCTAAGGAATACGCTGTAATGTCATTTAGACTTAAGGAAGGTCTGAATATTGAACGGTTTAATAGTTTTTCAGAATTAAAATTGTCTTTAACTAAGGTTGAGGAATTAAGAGAAATGGGTTTGATAAATAAATCCCATAACAGCCTATATACTACAGAAAAAGGGGAGTTATTACTAAACTCGATCTTAAGTCACCTTCTAAACTAATCACTTGTTTTCTTCAAAATTATGTTAATAACCCGGTCTAAGTCCTCTAAATTCCTGTAGTTGAAAACTAATCTTCCCCGCTTTTCTCCTTCATTATGAGAAATTGAAACGGGAAAACCAAGTTCTGCAGATAGCTCACTTTCCAACATTTCAGTGTCTGCATCTTTCTCTTTTAGTGTACTTTTTGACTTTAGATTCTTTTTTGAAAATTCTTTTACTAGTCTTTCGGTTTCTCTAACTGATAATTCGTTTTTTACAATAGACTTTGCTATTTCTAAGGCTTTATCTACACCTATCAAAGCTCTAGCATGGCCTGCTGTTAATGTGCCATCTTTTAGAAACTTAAGTACGCTATCGGGGAGGTTTAACAATCGAGTTAAATTTGTAATATATACTCTTGACTTTCCAAGGTTGGAAGCAAGCTCTTCTTGAGTATAATTGAATTTCTCCAGAAGTTGCTTGTATCCCAAAGCCTCTTCATAAGGATTCAAATTACTTCTCTGAATGTTTTCTATTATAGCAATTTCCAATACCTCAATATCCGTTAACTCTTTTATAAGAGCTGGTATCTCGTGAAGTTGGGCTAATTGAGCGGCTCTCCAACGCCTTTCCCCTGCCACTATTTCATAGTACCCACCTTTTTCTCTAACAATAATTGGTTGAAGTAACCCTTTAGATTCTATGGAATTCTTTAATTCGGTCAATTCTTCTTCAGAAAATGTCTTTCTAGGTTGATTTATATTTGGTTGTATTTTTTCAATTGGTATTAAGGAAAGTGTCTTGGACCTTTTTATATTATTAGGTTCCTCTACAAAGTTCACATCTTGATCGTTGTTTAGATCAATTTGTGTATCTGAAAGTAGGGATGAAAGTCCTCTGCCTAAACTTTTTTTATTCATAAGAAACCATGTGTTTTAATTAATTTTCTCCTGCCTCTTCAATAGTTCTGCAGCAAGTTTTTGATAAGCTAGTGCTCCACTGCACTTTTGATCGTAGATAACAGCTGGTAAAGCATATGATGACGCTTCACTTAACCTTACATTTCTTGGAACCACAGTATCGAATACTAACTCTCCCAGATTTTCTCGTACATCATCTTCTACAGATTGGGCGTGTTTATTTCTTCGATCATACATTGTTAAAACAATTCCATGTATCTTTAAGTTTTTGTTAAGGTTTTTTCTTACTTCTTGTATAGTCAAAATTAATTGTGAAAGACCTTCCAATGCGAAAAACTCTGTTTGTAAAGGCACGAGCACAGATGTAGAAGCCACAAAAGCATTAACTGTTAAAATATTTAGGGCAGGTGGACAGTCGATTAATACATAATCCAATGAATTAAAAAAATCTCCAGTTAATGATTCTTTAAGTCGTAAAACCCTTTTTCTATCCTGACTTAAATCTATGTCTGCTGAAGACAAATCTGTGTTTGAGGGTGCTATATGTAAGCCAGGCACCTTAGTTTCTTTTATGGTTTCAGAAAGTGTTTTAGTTCCTAAAATAACATCGTATGTGGTATTCTTCCTTTCTTTAACTTCTATGCCAAGTCCTGTAGAAGCATTTCCCTGAGGGTCTAAATCAACTAAGAGAACCTTTTTACCTACTGCTGCCAGAGACGTTCCCAAATTAATTGCGGTAGTTGTTTTACCCACCCCGCCCTTTTGATTCGACACAGAGATAACATGAGGCTGAGAATTAATCATGCTCTACCTCATTCAACAACTTGTGGTGGTCAATTTCAACTATTTTACCATCTTTATGACTTAAGCTTTGATGAATCTTATAAATAAAATGCCAACGAGATTTGGCATGCAATATTTCTTCCTTAAATTTTTTTCCTTTTAAAAACAATGACTTACCCATAAAATTCCTGTGCCTTTTTGAATATCCTAACAAATCATCCAATGGCGCCAAGGCTCTAGATACAACATAATCACAACTGACAATAGGTGCCGCCTCTATCCTATCACATATAACATTACCCTCAATATTTAATTTTCTGCAAACCTCCTCCAGAAACAAACATTTCTTTGAGTTGCTGTCCATGAAATTAAACTTAAACTCGGGGTGTTTCTCTTTCGAATATATTGCCAGTGGTATTCCTGGAAATCCGCCTCCTGAACCAATATCTAACCAAACACCTTTTTCTGTTTTTGCAAATTGAATCAGTTGTAAACTATCTAGAACATGCCTTTCCCTAAAATCATTTGTAGTGGCCGAAGAAACTAAATTGATTTTTTTATTCCACTTTTTTAATAGTTCTTCAAAAACCATGAAACTTTTTTTTGTTTCACGTGAAACATTCCCAAAAAAATCAACAGTCATCAAGCCTGCTTTTTATTTTGGGTTTTCAGCCTCATAAGTATTAATGTTAGGGCTGCAGGTGTCATTCCTTCTATTCGTCCCGCTTGATCAAGAGATTGAGGTTTTATTTTTTTGAGCTTGCTGGAAAGTTCATTAGACAAACCTATAACGTCACTATAATTAAAATTATTTGGTATCTTATAAGAATTATCCCTCTTTAGCATTTCAATTTCGTTTTCTTGTCGCCTTATGTAGGTATCATAACGAGCATCATTTTCTATCTGGATTTTTATATCTTCTGGTATAGTTTTATATTCAGGATAAATAGCTTCGATTTCCTCTCTGCTGATATTTGGGTAGGAAATTAGCTTGTATAAAGATCTTTTGACTCCGTCCTTATTAATTAATATCCCCTTTTTTTCAATTTCATTTGGTGAGAAAAGTTTATTTTTTACAATGGTTTTGTTTTTAGAAATCTGCTTTGTTTTTTCACAGAAAATCTCATATCTAACCTTGTCTACACTGCCAATTCGTCTTCCATAATTAGTCAACCTTGTATCAGCATTATCTGAACGCAATATAAGTCTATACTCAGCCCTCGAAGTAAACATTCTATATGGTTCACTTACTCCCCTAGTTACTAGATCATCTACTAATACTCCGATATAGCACTCAGATCTCTTAAAAATTGCCGGTTCCATGTTTTTTACCCATAGGGCTGCATTTAAACCAGCTACTAAACCCTGCGCAGCTGCTTCTTCGTAACCTGTTGTTCCATTTATCTGGCCTGCGAAATAGAAACCTTCTAATTTACCCAATCTAAGCGTTCTATCTAAAGACCTTGGGTCTATATAATCATATTCTATTGCATAACCTGGTTGTAAAATTTCAGCGCTCTCTAAACCCTTTATCGTTGAAATATATTCCTTTTGTATATCCTCCGGCATAGAAGTGGAAATACCATTTGGATAAATGACAGAGGAATCTAAACCTTCAGGCTCTAGAAAAACCTGGTGGTAATCTCTTTCAGAAAAGCGAACAATTTTGTCCTCTATAGAGGGGCAGTACCTTGGACCACTACTATCAATATCCCCTCCATATATGGCAGAATTTTTAAGGTTATTTTTAATAACAGTGTGGGTCTCTTTATTGGTGTATGTAATTCCGCACTTAATTTGTTTATTAAAAGGTTTTTGGTGAAGAAAAGAAAACATTTGTGGTTCTTCATCGGCATCTTGATAGCTTACAGAATCCCAATTTATACTAGACTTAAGCAACCTGGGTGGGGTACCTGTTTTTAACCTACCTGTAACTATTCCTAAAGAATATAGCTTTTCCGCCAATTTTTTTGATGCATTTTCCCCTAGGCGTCCACCCTCTCTTTTCTCTTTTCCTATATGGATTATACCATTTAAAAAAGTACCCGTTGTAAGAATTACAGATTTAGATAGTACTTCCTCTTTTTCGTTTAAAACTATACCCCTTATAGAACCACCTTCAATTAATATGTCTGAAACCTCCCCTTCAATCACTGACAAACCAGGAGTATTCGATATAAGTTTTTGCATTTCTCTGCGATAAATCTTTCTATCGGCTTGTGTTCTTGGTCCCCTTACAGCGGGACCCTTCTTTCTGTTAAGAAGTCTGAACTGTATTCCAGCTTTATCAGCTACAACACCCATCAGTCCGCCTAAAGCATCTATCTCTCGAACCAGATGACCTTTTCCCAATCCTCCTATAGCTGGATTACATGACATTTCTCCTATTTTAGAAAAACTGTGGGTGACCAGAGCGGTGTTCATTCCTAATCTGTTTGCTGCGTGGGCAGCTTCTACACCAGCATGCCCCCCTCCAATTACCACAACATCATATATATGTTTCACGTGAAACATCTATTTTCCAATACAAAACCTAGAGAAAATTTCACCATAAACCTCTTCTATATCGATTTTACCCAAAAGATCTTCCAAACTCAAAAGTGCTTGCCTTATATCCTCAGCTACAAATTCAATGTTTATACCTATATCCTTTAAGTTTTTTTTCGCCATTTCCATTGACTTTATAGCCTTCCCCATAGCATTTCTGTGTCTATTATTGCAAGTAGATCCACATTTTTCAAAATATTCTCTAACTTGTCTACTTATAAGTTCAGTCAAATCTATGACCCCTTCCCCAGTCTTTCCAGAAATTCCTAGATATCCCTCGAATCTATTTTTAATATCTATTTTCGACACAAGAACAATATCGTTTTTCTTCCTTTCTATTGATGTTGGATCTCCTTCTCCTGGGGTGTCCTTAAGAAAAATTCTCAAATCACTAGAATTAGCCCGCTTTTCGGTTCTCTCCACACCAATTTTTTCAATTGGATCCACTGTTTCTCTCAAACCAGCACAGTCAAAAATGGAAACCAAATGACCACCGATATTGACCTTCTTTTCAATAACATCTCTAGTAGTTCCAGGTATTTCCGAAACTATAGACACCTCCTCACCAACTAAGCAATTCAACAGTGTTGATTTACCGACATTCGGGCCTCCCACAATAGCGACCTCAAACCCTCTATTGATCTTTTCTACGTAGAAGCTACCAGCCACCTCTTTTGATATTTCTCCAATGATCTCATCAATGGGTTTTTTAACCTCTCCTTCAATATCTAGTTCGATGTTTTCCTCGGCAAAATCAATGCTTGCTTCTATATTTGCCTTTATATTCAATAACTTAGACCTCCAACACTCTACAGTTTTATTGAAATTTCCGGAAAAAAGTTTGTCCGCTAAAATTTTTTGTGCTTCTGTTTCTGCATTAATTAAATTGGCCAACCCTTCTACTTGAGATAAGTTCAGTTTACCATTTTTAAGAGCTTGTAATGTGAAATCTCCTGGACCGGCCGGTCTAATATTTTCAAAGGAATTTAACGCATTAAAAGTCATATCAATAATAGCTTTACTTCCGTGAAGGTGTATCTCTACTGTTTCTTCTCCGGTAAAACTACTCTCTTTTGCAAAATAAATTATTAAAGCTTGATCTAATTTAACTTTACCCCACCAGAGTGTTCGCAATACTGCATACCTAGGTGGAGATTTAAGATCTGATTTTAAAAGTGTGTTAATGGTTTTTAGCGCGTCTGGTCCACTAATCCTGATGACACATATCGCAGAAACACCCGCTCCAGAAGATTTTGCGAAAACAGTCTCTACCATATTTCCCATATATTAAGAAAATCCTAGGTATTCATTGAATCAAAAAAATCTGAGTTTGACTTTGTTTGTTTTAATTTTCCAAGAAGAAATTCTATTGCATCAGTGGTTCCCATAGGGTTTAAAATTCTTCGAAGAACATAAACCTTTGCAAGTTCACCTTTCTCCATAAGCAGGTCTTCTTTTCTTGTACCCGACTTTAAAATGTCAATTGATGGGAAAACTCTTTTATCAGCGACTTTTCTATCTAAAACAAGCTCCGAATTTCCTGTTCCTTTAAATTCCTCAAATATAACCTCATCCATTCTACTGCCTGTATCAATAAGTGCAGTTGAAACAATGGTTAAAGAGCCACCTTCTTCTATATTCCTCGCAGCTCCGAAAAATCTCTTTGGTCTCTGAAGCGCGTTAGCATCAACACCTCCTGTTAGCACCTTACCAGACGAAGGAACCACTGTGTTAAAGGCTCTTCCTAACCTTGTTATACTATCTAAAAGTATGACAACATCTCTTTTATGTTCCACCAACCTTTTCGATTTCTCAATAACCATTTCAGAGACTGCCACATGCCTTGTTGCGGGTTCATCAAAAGTAGAAGAAATAACCTCTCCTTTTACAGATCTTTGCATATCCGTAACTTCCTCAGGTCTTTCATCAACAAGTAATACAATAAGATATACTTCAGGGTGGTTTTGCTCTATTGAGTTAGCAATATTCTGTAGAATTACAGTCTTTCCAGTCCTGGGGGGTGCTACGATGAGAGAACGCTGACCCTTTCCAATTGGGGCTACTAAGTCTATTACTCTTGCAGATTTATCCTTTATGGTTGGATCTTCAATCTCTAACCGAAGTCTTTCGTCAGGGTATAAAGGGGTTAGATTATCAAAATGTACCTTATGCTTCGCACCCTCTGGGTCCGAGAAATTAATTTTACTAACCTTAACTAGTCCAAAATATCGCTCTCCTTCATTTGGAGCTCTAATTACGCCTTCGACTGTATCACCCGTTCTAAGAGAAAATTTACGTATCTGAGATGGGCTTACATATATATCATCGGGACCTGGTAAATAATTCGCATCGATTGATCTTAAAAACCCAAAACCATCTTGTAAAACTTCCAATACACCATCGCCTGATATTTCTGCTCCCTCCTGTGCCATTTCTTTTAAAATAGCAAACATTATATCACCCTTACGCATAGTAGATGCGTTTTCTATTTCCAGTTTTTCAGCTAATAATACCAGATCCGCGGGACTTTTAGTCTTTAGTTCACTTAATGATAAGTGAGATGTTTTAGCTATATCTATCATAACTGTTAATTTAATTTTGAGATGAACGTAAAGTGATGAGAAAGAATGAAGATTCTTTTAAATAAAAACACATTATAAGTCAATAAAACATTTTAAGACGATATTTTTTCTGTAAATTTGTCTACTTTCTCCCAGTCTGTGAATTCGTGAGAAATACTTGTATCTGTAGGACCTTTAGTTAACCACATTATTATTCTAATCATAACTTTATCTAATGTTCTTAATTTTGGGTAATCAATTTTTCCTGCAAACACAGTTAAATAGTTAGGCTTCCAATCCGACAAAACTATAAATTTTCTTATGTACGGGTTAGTGTCTGCTTCACTTTTTTCAGGTTTCCTTGCCACTACATTAACAGAGAAAAATGCTGTCATTTTTGACTCTAAAGTTATTTTATTTTCTTTAATAAATTTAAATAAATTATCTCTGTGCTTTCCATATCTTATACTGGCGCCAATTATTATAAAATCAAATTTATCTATATCTTCATTATTAGCTTTTTCTAATGAAAATATGGTAACGCTGTCTTTTTTCTTTAGTCTATCGGAAATTCTTTCAGAAATTTTCTTTGTCTGCCCGTCTACGGTAGAATAAATAATTAAATATTTTTTCATTTCTATAATTATTGAGATAACCGTTTCAGTAAAATTTCTACGTTTTTCGGATCTGCATCTGGAGTAATACCATGGCCTAAATTAAAAATATAAGGCCCTTTATTATAATTATCCGTAATATAATCTATTTGCCTCAACATTTCATCCCCACCTGTAACCAAATGTATAGGATCAAGGTTTCCTTGTATTGCTTTAATATTTTGTATCTCTTTCTTTATCCATGGTGGTGGTACTGTTGAATCCAGAGCTATACAATCCACAAATTTTAAATCACAAAAAGACTTATAGTTTGCACCACAACCTCTTGGAAAAGCTATAACTTTAGCCTCTGGGTGTCTTTTTTTTATTTCCTCAGAAATTTTTTTTATAGGTTCATATACATAGTTTTTAAAATATGTACCTCCCAAAGCACCAGCCCAACTATCAAAAATTTTTACTACGTCCGCTCCTGCTTTTATTTGTTCGGACAAATATTCAATTGTGGCTAAAGTTAATTTTTCTATCAGCACCCTAAAGTCTTCTGGATTTCTAGTCATATGCACCTTAGCTGCCTTTTGGTCGTCTCCTCCCTTTCCTGCTATCATGTATGTAGCAACTGTCCAGGGAGCACCAGCAAAACCAATTAATGTTTTTT
>PBQX02000067.1:0-9814 GCA_002725175.2 Paracoccaceae bacterium | reverse complement strand
TCTAAGGAAGTCATCAGCCTGGTTATCATTTGAAGCCTTCTCGGTCAGCCAATGTGAGGCTGTTTTTGTCATTTGTAATATTGGCGACAAAACTGCTTGTGCGATCAAATACCTCTCAAAATCTAGAAAATTTTCAAATTGAATAACATTATTTTCTTTTCCAAAAATTTCTTGTATTAAAACTGAATTAGGCCAACATAAAACTGGAGAGTTTTTATTTTTAATAGCTGGCCAAGGAATCATGATTGATTCAAACTTAGCAGGGCACACCAGTTCCTTAATTTTTTTCTCTGAAACCGCAGCCATAAAGGACACAACCCTTTGATCCTTTCGAAAATTAAGATCTTTTAAGACCAGCTCAGCCTTATCCACAGTTAAGCCAATAAATACTACCTCACTATTATCTATGACTCCTTGATTTTCATTTGTACTGATATTTTGATAAGTTTCTGACAGTCTAACTGAGTTTACCAAACTTCGCTTACTTATACAGATCGTGTGCTGATCTGATACTATGCCCTCTATTACTGCAGTAGATATAGCTCCAGTACCTATAAAACCCAATTGCATAATATTACTCCCAGAGTGAGCTTGAACCTATAGGAATGGGTACATATTTGCACCAAGATACACATGTATCCCTACAAAAATTGCGTACAAGAGCACAACTATACCACCTAGTATTAAATCTCCAGCTAAAGTGCCTTTAACAGGCTCCGGCTCTTCCGAAAGACCTCTATTCAAAAGGAAGATTTGGGCATGCCCCCAAAGGCCTAAACCCCCAAAGAGAATATATGCCATCAGTGTTCCATTGACCAGCAAATGAGCAATGCTCCAAATTATTAAACCTGTGAGCATAGGATGTTTAACTTTGCTTCCTAAGCGACTTGCATGTCCAAATAATGACTTTCCCGCCTGCATAAACGCTACCGAAATCAGCATCAACAAATGCATTAAAGCAGTTAACCAGGTTGGCGCAGTATAAAAATAGATATCGAACTCATTATGATAGTAACCAAAAGTGATTAAAATTACCCCAGAAACAAGGAATAAAGCCACAAAGCCTTTACCCAAGTTTTCTCCAAATCTATGATCTAAAAATTCTCTTCCTGCAGGCATAAGCCTCTTAAACATATGTCCAAAGCTAAAAAGAAGAATGCCTAATACTATTAAATTCATGATACCTTCTGCACAAAAAAATAAACTGTTCAGCTATACTTATAAACTATTCCCTTACTCACACCATCACAAAAATAATAAAAATTAAAATCTTTAATAAAATTTTGAACAAATCATTGTTTAATCTTGCACATTGCTTAAGATTAAAAGAAGCTTAAGACACCTACTCAACTCTTTTTGAAGGCTAAAGCATGAATCATAAAGATATAGTTTTCGACGGTCACAATGATCTATTGTTGCGCCTATGGCTAGCTGGCGATCATGGTGGAGATGGTTTCCTCCAATCAACAAGAGTAAATGGCAGTGATGGACATTTAGATCTAAAAAGCACAAAGGAAGGCAATTTTTCAGGAGGATTTTTTGCTATTTTCTCACCTAGCCCAGGTGAACTCCTAAGTACTGACAAAGCTGATACTTCTAAAGCTAAGGTTGCTGCTGAAGATATGATATCAATCGCAAAAAAGATGGAGCAATCCAACCCTTCCGACTTTTCTATTGTCTTGAACTCCAAAGAGATTGAGGAATCGCTTTCAGAAGAAAAAATTGCTTGCATTCTTCATTTTGAAGGCGCGGAAATGATAGAAGAAGATTTGTCTAATTTGAATCATTTTTATGACTTAGGCATAAGGTCAATTGGTCCAGTTTGGTCTAGAACAAACGTCTTTGGACACGGCGTTCCATTTGGATTTCCAGGATCACCAGACCAAGGACCTGGCTTAAGTAAAGCAGGGAAAAACCTAATTAGAGAATGCAATGATTTAGGTATATTAATTGATTTATCTCATTTAAATGAAGCTGGATTCTGGGATGTGGAAAAAATTTCTTCAAAACCCTTAATCGCTACCCACTCAAATGTACATAAACTTTGCCCAACTCCAAGAAATTTAACTGACGACCAACTCGCCGCAATAAAGGATAGAGAAGGAATTGTTGGCTTAAACTTCGCAACAGGCTTTCTTCGAAAAGATGGCAAAAAGGACACAAATACAAAGCAAGAGTTAATTGAACACTTAGAATATTTATTGAATATTTTAGGGGAAGACAAAGTAGCGCTAGGATCTGATTTTGACGGTGCCATTATACCTGACTTTATCGGAAATTGTGCGGGCCTTCCAAAACTCACTGAACTAATGAGAGAAAATGGGTTTGAAGATGCACTCATAAAAAAAATATGCTCAGAAAACTGGTTACAGTTTTTAAGGAAAAATTTTTGAAGGTAAGTTGTAAAAGCACTATTTAATTAATTATCGTCAACCTTTTTAAAATGATTGCAAAGCAAATAAGATGGATACTTCCAAAAAACTCCTAGAATGGATAAATAAAACAACTGAAGCAGAAGATACAATTCGACTTCAACCGGCTAATTTTATGGAGGCAACACTAAACAGACCGCCTAAATTAAAAGAAGGGGATAATTTACCACCTCTTTGGCATTGGATATATTTTCTAGAAGCGAAACCAGAAAGTGATCTTGGAAGAGACGCNCATCCCAAAAAAGGTGATTTCTTACCACCTATACAGTTGCCCAGAAGAATGTGGGCTGGAGGCCGCTTTACTTTTTACAATGATCTAGTAATCGGNGAAAAGGCAAAAAAAATCACCACCATAAAGAAAATCGTAGAAAAAGAGGGGTCTGCTGGCCCTCTCTGCTTTATTACCCTAGAACATAAAATTTATTCCAAGGACGAAATTTCCATTATAGAGGAGCAAGATTTGGTCTATTTGCAAGACCAACAGGGATCGAAATCCTTACCATTAGCACAAAATAATGTTGAAAAAGCTGACTTTTCTCAAGAAATTNATCCTTCTGCGATACTATTATTTCGCTATTCTGCTTTAACATTTAATGGCCACAGAATACACTACGATCTTGACTATGCCAAAAATGTGGAAGGTTACGATGGACTTGTCTTTCATGGCCCTCTGACGGCCACTCTTTTGCTAGATTTGGCCTTAAAAGAAAGAAAGCAGCCCATCAAGAAATATTCTTTCAGAGGCATAGCCCCGCTATCTAATCTGGATTGCTTTTGGATTGAGGGTAAATCTGAAGATAATGCTGCGATCCTTTGGGCAAGGCGTAAAGACGGAGTAGTGGCAATGAAGGCAAAAGCTGACTTTTAATTTTTCAAAATTGAGTCAATTAAGGGTTACTCCGAAACCGATTTGCTATATTATATCTTGGAATAATTAAAGTAAGAAAACTATGATCATAGATTGGATAAATTTTACACCCTACAGCTCTTTAATTGGCGGAATTCTGATTGGCCTGGCCGCAGTTATTCTAATGCTGGCAAATGGCAGGATAATGGGAATTTCTGGCATGACCAGCTCACTTTTAATAAGAAAAGAAAATAAGGGATCAAACTGGATAATTATTTTCCTCTTTGGAACCCTAGTTGGGCCNGTAATTTATACCCTCTTCTTTGGAAGCTTTCAGTCTGAAATGGTCACGACAACACCATACCTTCTACTTGCGGGCATTTTTGTAGGAATTGGAACTTATCTAGGGAATGGATGTACTTCTGGTCACGGAATATGTGGTCTTTCACGATTCTCAATAAGATCTTTGTTTGCAACAATTACTTTCGTATTTGCTGGCATAATTACAGTTTACCTTATAGGGCAACTCACATGAAAAATTTTGCTGTTGGGATTGCAGGAATATTATTCGGTTTTGGGCTAACATTATCCGGCATGCTTAACCCTTCAAAAGTTCAATCATTTCTGAATATTTTTGGAATATGGGATCCATCTTTGGCTTTTGTAATGGTAGGTGGAATAATTATGGCATTAATTGGATATAATTTAGTTTTCAAGATGGAAAAACCGATCTTTTCGGAGGAATTTAGTATTCCTACCTTAAGCCATATAGATCTAAAACTTATAGGAGGATCTGCATTATTTGGTGTTGGCTGGGGCATAGGCGGGCTTTGTCCTGGCCCAAGTATAGCNATATTAAGCACAAACTTTTATCCTGCTATTATCTTTACAGTTTCGATGTGTGTTGGCCTTTATCTAGGTCGATGGTTTGAATCCAAAATTAGCTCTTAAAGTACTATAGGTCATATAATTTAGGTTTAATCCTGTTGATTCTTATCCTCAATCTCATTTTGTGAATTCGGTTTATTATTTAGATAATAACCCAACCCAAGTAAAACCACTGAATCAACTAAAACTCTAATTATAGAAAGTTGTACCCAGGCATCATCTTTTACTGGATTGAAAGAGAACATGAAAATGTGAATGCCACAAACAACAAAAGAAAACCAAATATAATAAGCTCTCAATCGTTTCAGAAGAACCAGTAAGCACACCCCTAAAATTAAAAATGGATCAAAAAATGAAAAAATTAATAGATTCATCAAACCTCCACAAGTCAACCTAAACTAATATCATATAAGAATAGCATAGAATAAAATTCAGCTACCAAATACTAAATAGTGAAAAATCACTCTTTTTCTGACTCCAACTCAAGCCAACGTGTTTCGTAATACTCCAAGTCCCCCTTAGCAACTTCTAATTTTTCGGTCATTGTTATGAAGGCATCTGAATCATTTTTATAAAAATCAGGATCCGATAATTTTTTAGTAAAAAATTCTATCTCTTCCTCCTTTTTTTGAATTTTTATGGGTAAATTTTTAAGCTCAAATTCCAATTTATAAGTCAGTTTTTTGCGCCCTTTGATCTCAAATGAACCTGCCTTCTCTTTTAAANNCAAATTACCAGATTTTTCATCTCTAGTTTTGGAGTCTGTTCTTTTTCGGGGCATATTTCGGGANAGATAATCTGAGTAACCTCCAACACATTCTTCAATGTTACCGTCGCCTTCAAATGAAAGAATTTTCGTAACTGTCTGATCAAGAAAATCTCGATCATGAGATACCAATAACAAGGTACCTTCGTAACTTATCAGGATTTCCCCTAGCATATCGAGTGTTTCCATATCCAAATCATTTGTCGGCTCATCAAGAATTAAACAGGATTTAGGATTTGCCAAAATTTTGGCTAGTTTTAACCTGTTCTTTTGTCCACCAGATAAGGTTGAAATACTGTCTAGAACGACACTAGGATCAAACATGAAATCCTTAAGATAACCGTAAATGTGGCGCATTTTGCCCCGAACATCAATATAATCTCCACCATTTGGGGCCAAGAAATCCTTTAGTGAATCATTCGGCTTTAAATCGCTACGATTCTGATCAAAGTAAGAAAACTCCATGTTTTTATGGATTTTAATGCTGCCCTGATCAGCATTAATTTCCTTCAGAATAAGCTTCAGAAATGTTGTTTTACCAGATCCATTTCTTCCAATAATTCCAATTCTATCCCCCCTCTTTATTCTGATATTAAACCCGTTCAATATCCTTAAGGTTTTCTTATTTTCCTTGAACGANTTATGNACTTTATAAAATTCAGCTACAACTTTTGAGTTGTTGTCCAGATCTTTTATAGGCTCAAAACTAATTTTATTTGTTGCCCTTCGATATGAAGATTCATCAGCTTTGAGCTTCTCACGCATTTCTTTAACTCTACTTAGCCTATTGATATTCCTTTTTACCCTTGCTTTTACACCTCTAGAAGCCCATTCGACTTCCTGAGCTACAATTTGCTTGCGCCTTTTAAGTTCCCGTGCTTCTTGATCTANAAGCATGGCNGACCANTCATCAAAGAATTTAAANCCTCTTGGGCTAACTTTTAATTTTCCCCTATCAAGCCAGAAAACCTGATTGGTTATGTTCTCCAAAAATCTTTTATCGTGGGAGATACAAAGTAATGAGCCTCTGTAATTATTAAGATATTGCTCCAACCAATTTATTATATTGAGGTCTAAATGGTTGGTTGGCTCATCCAACAAGAGAATATCTGGCTCTTCAACTAAAGCCCTTGCTATTCCAGCACGCCTTAACTGTCCGCCTGACAACATTCCCATAGTTTTTTTTACCTCTAATTCCAAAGCCTCTGCTATAATATCAACTTTATATTGATGAAGCTCTCGCTCTTCTCCGGATATATTACTAAAAATAAATTCAAATACCGTTTCTTTTTCTTTGTACTCAAATTCCTGCCCAAGATANCCTACNGTAGTTCCTGGCTCTNNCCATTTCTCACCTTCATCTAAAGATTTGAACCCAGAAATAATATTCATAATAGTTGATTTTCCAGCCCCATTCTTTCCTATAAGAGCCACTCTGCTACCTTGATGAATATTTAAAGATAAATTTTCAAAAACNGGGATCTCTTTATANCGAACCATGGCGTCTTTTATGGAAAGAATAAGTTGAGAAGACATTAAAGCCCCACTTTAATATTAAGAAAATGCATACTCATTAATTAACGCCCTAAATATCAAGCTTCTCATTCTTCTTATATTTTTAATGCATAATAAAAAAGAGATATTAAAAAAATATTTAATTCTNATTATATGTAATGNAGCGACCATAGAATTACTAAGATGAAAAACCTAGCACTCTNGAAGTTTTTTTGGATAAACTATATATAGATAAACACATCTGAGATAACTGCTAGCGAACAATTTAAATTTAATCAATGAAACCATCAAATTGGATAAATCCGACTGCCAAGTCTAATGGCCCTCCCCCTAAAAATCTCAGTGGGTTTTTNAAATGGGCATTAANTGGCAGTTTTACAGTTTTGGTTTTTTCGGGAATGATTTCGATAATCACAGGCATGATGGATGTTTCGGCGGCGCTCATTCTAGGATTAATGATCGACAGCGCACTTNCTTCCACNTCAGGAAATCTTTTTGANGGNAAATTTCTATTATATGCTNCNAGCATAGCGTTTTTCTTAATTCTTCGTCCTACCATTTTTGCGGCTTCAACATATATGCAGACAATTGTAGTAACGCCAAATATATTCAACCTAGTGCTNTCACGCATTCACCGCTGGACCTTAAATCAATCAGTTACATTCTTTGATAATGACTTTGCTGGCCGAATTGCTCAGAAAGAAATGCAAACTGCTCGTGCAGTCTCTGATGTGGTAGTCGAAGTACTCCAAACAGTTCTTTTTGCTTTAGCGTCNATAGTTGGAGCAACATTAATGCTCTTTGCNGTCGATAAATTTTTGGCTGCTACCTTNTTCTTTTGGTTAATTGCTTATTTGACTATGATTAAATACTTCATGCCAATAGTTCGAAAGCGTTCAGGTAAAAGAGCTGGAGCAAGAGCGATGGTTACAGGTCAAATAGTTGATACTGTTACGAATATTAAGACAGTTAAACTATTTGCCCACAATGAGCACGAAGATCGAGCAGCATTAAGAGCAATGGATGACTTTAGATTCCATTCGATTAAGTATGGAGTAGTAGCATCCTGGTTCAGATTTTGTTTAAATTTCTTAGGAGGAATATTGCCTGTAATGATGGTAGGCGGCAGTCTTTGGTTTTGGAGCAGTGGTAGCATAACGGCTGGTGATATTGCAGCTACTGGNACTATTGCTCTCAGACTTTCNCAAATGACGGGTTGGGTNAGTTATGTTCTTATGGCTTTATATTCAAATCTAGGAGAGATAGAGGATGGAATGAAAACACTCTCTCCAGATCATGACTTGACCGATGTGGAGAACGCCAAGCCTCTCTCTGTCAAGNCCGGAAAAATTGAGTTTAACAAATTAAGCTTTGCCTACGGAGGTAGAGTAAGTAGTATCGACAATGTCTCCCTCACTATTTCTCCAGGTGAAAAAGTAGGGGTTGTTGGAGCGTCAGGTGCAGGAAAATCAACCCTCGTCTCAATACTTCTGCGCCTTTATAATGCGGACAAAGGCTCGGTTAAAATCGACAACCAAGATTTAAAATTAGTGTCTCAAGAAAGCTTAAGACTNCAAATTGGAATGGTAACCCAGGAAACTGCACTTTTTAATAGATCNGCAATGGATAATATTCTTTATGGAAACCCTTCTGCTAGTAAGNAAAATGTTTTTAAAGCAGCCCAGCAAGCTGAAGCACACGAGTTTATTTTATCACTAAAGGATCACAAAGGTCGAGCTGGATATGAAGCACATCTTGGAGAACAGGGTGTAAAACTTTCAGGAGGAGAAAGACAAAGAATTGCTCTTGCGAGGGCTATTTTAAAAGACGCTCCCATTCTTGTGCTAGATGAAGCTACCAGCGCTCTCGATAGTGAGGTTGAGTCAGCTATACAAACTGCTCTTGAAAGGGTCATGGAAGGNAAAACAGTACTAGCCATTGCTCATCGATTATCCACATTGGTGAAAATGGACAAGATTGTAGTTATGGATAAGGGCAAAGTAGTTGAGGTTGGCCCTCATGAATTTTTAGTCAAAAAAGGCGGGCTATACTCTCGATATTGGACAAGACAGTCAGGCGGATTCATAGAAACTCGGCTTGCGGCCGAATGAGATCCAGAATTTTCCTTCATGGCATTACCTCTTTGGAATCCCAGGCAAAGCATTTACCTGATTGTTCTGGGGTTAAACCTTCTATTACAGTCAAAAGTTTTGCGGCAGAATATTCAGGAGTAAAAAGTTTACCATCAGCGACATTTTTTTGGAATGGCATTGATAAATCACTGTCAACCGTACCAGGATGAAGTCCAACGATAATTGCCTTCTTATTTCTTCTTCCAATCTCAATAGATAAATTCTTGATTACCATATTCAATGCCGCTTTAGAAGCACGATAAGAATACCAACCACCGAGATGATTGTCAGATATACTGCCAACACGTGCGGATAGTGCTGTGAATATCGATGACTGTTGTCTGTTAAGCTTGGGCAGAAAATGTTTTGCAATGAGAGCAGGAATAATGGTATTAACCTCGAAAATCTTATGAAATTTTTCTGCTGATAAGTCTCCCAAAGATTTTTCCGGCATTATCTTAGCTTCATGCAGCATACCATTTGCCACAATAACTAAGTCCAAAGGCTTTTCTTTTGAAGCCAAATCAGCAGCCTCAGCAAGTGATTCCTCACAACTGTAATTAATATGATTATCACCATGTCGAGAAAACGCAAATAAGCTGGCGTTCTTATATTTGTTAGATAGGACTTTTGCAAAAGCGCTTCCTAATGCCCCAGCTGCACCAAGAACAACAATATTTTGTGGATCAAAACTCATAAAGTACGCTTCCGATTTTACTTTTCCAGATCTCCGGTGGATTTAGAGGCCTTATCGCAGGCATAAGATGGGTTGTTTATAATTAATGGCGGTGAGGGTGGGATTCGAACCCACGGAAGAGTTGCCCCTTCGCCGGTTTTCAAGACCGGAGCATTCAACCGCTCTGCCACCTCACCGTTTTCTGTTAAGACTATGAAATTATTTAATTATTCCTAATCTCTGATATTATTGGAAATAGCGAATTGGCAAATTTGCTACTCCTTTTGCTACTCCCATGGATTAATTAAGACAAAATATTTGCATTTGCAATCTCAATATTATCTCTACCGTGATCATCTTTAAACAAATGTGTGTAGGTATTCAATAATATTCTAGTATTTGATAAGATAGTTTAAATTTAACCGTGCTTTAATCGACAAAAACATGAAGCTTTGATTGGCACATCAGCTCTACCTATTGCTAAATTAAGATTCTGAGTAATCAAATTTAACTCTAATTGCTTATTCTGTTTTTTTAAGCATTCTGCCAAACCGTGCA
>PBQX02000006.1:0-16614 GCA_002725175.2 Paracoccaceae bacterium | reverse complement strand
TTCCGGCATTTATAGCAATTAACCCGATAATAGCTCTTAGTAGTGTTGTTTTTCCAACTCCATTTTTTCCTTTCAAAATTAACACCTCTCCAGAGTTCAAGTTCAGAGAAATACCCCTTAAACTGAACCCAGAGCTGTAACCGCAACCTAAATCTGTAATTTTAAGTATCATTTGGTTTCAATTAATTAATTTTGTGCTATATTTATGGCAGAAAGCCTTCATTAGTTTATCCAAATTTTAATTGCATACATTCAGTATAAGGAAGCCTCTTGAAGATTCGAGATTTTTTTGTCATTAAACATATAAACTTCTTAAATGGAATATTTTTATGACTGTTTTCGTAGGAAAAGATACTTTAAGCCTTAGGAAAAATTTAAAATACTCGGGTGGAGAAATTGATTTTTTTTCAATCAATGCTTTAAGGGAAAAAGGATTAGGAAACTTTGACGGACTTCCTGCGTGTCTAAATGTCTTATTAGAAAATGTAATTAGATTCCAAGATGACAAGACTATCAATGTTGATGATTTTAAGGCTTTTGCTGATTGGTTAAAGTTTGATGGTAAAAATCCAAAAGAAATAGCTTATCGTCCGGCTAGAGTTCTTATGCAAGACTTCACAGGCGTGCCAGCAGTTGTTGACTTGGCAGCAATGAGAGATTCAATGCTTAAGTTAGGAGGTGATCCACAGAAGATTAATCCATTAACACCTGTAGACTTGGTTATTGATCACTCAATAATGATTGATTATTTTGGAGACGGTCAATCATTCAAATTAAATGTTGAAAAAGAATATGAACGAAATGCAGAAAGGTATACTTTTTTGAAATGGGGGCAGCAGGCTTTCAAAAATTTTAGAGTAGTGCCTCCTGGGACCGGAATTTGCCATCAAGTTAATTTGGAGTACTTAGGTAAAACGATTTGGTCTGACAAAGATCAAAATGGTATTAAGTTAGCGTATCCAGATACTCTTGTTGGTACAGATAGTCACACAACTATGGTAAATGGCTTGTCAATCTTAGGTTGGGGAGTTGGTGGCATAGAAGCGGAAGCTGCGATGCTAGGGCAACCGATATCAATGTTAATTCCTGAAGTAATTGGGTTTGAGCTTAAAGGAAAGATGCCAGAGGGCTCCACAGCTACGGATTTAGTATTAAAGATTGTTAAAGCTTTAAGAGAAAAAGGAGTAGTTGGAAAGTTTGTTGAATTTTATGGGGAAGGATTAGATAATTTGCCCTTAGCAGATAGGGCTACTATTTCTAATATGGCACCGGAATATGGTGCAACATGTGGGTTTTTCCCAGTTGACGATGAGACGCTAAATTATCTTTACCAATCTGGAAGAGACAAATCTCATGTAAACTTAGTTGAGGCGTATTCAAAAGAAAATGGTCTTTGGAGAGAAAAATCCTACAAGCCAATATATACGGATACCTTAAGCCTTGATATGGGAGCTGTGATTCCAGCTATTTCGGGTCCTAAAAGACCTCAAGATCATTTGGATCTCCGAAAAGCCAAGGAAGCATTTCATTCGGAAATGAAAAAGAATTTTAAGCGCCCTATAGATAAATTAGTAAAGGTAAAGGGGCAAGATTTTTCTTTGTCCTCGGGTAAAGTGGTCATAGCGTCAATAACTTCCTGCACAAATACTTCTAATCCCTTTGTTATGGTGGCAGCAGGGCTGGTTGCTCGGAAGGCAAGAAAATTGGGTTTGAAAAGCAAGCCTTGGGTAAAAACTTCTTTAGCTCCTGGAAGTAAGGTGGTTAGCGATTATCTTTCTAGGTCAAATTTACAAGAGGATTTAGATAGTATTGGTTTTAACCTAGTTGGATATGGGTGTACTACTTGTATTGGAAACTCAGGTCCTTTATCTCCAGAAATATCAGATGCCATACATAGTGGTGACTTGGTGGTAACATCAGTTCTTTCTGGAAATAGAAATTTTGAAGGTAGAATTAGTCCTGATATTAGGGCTAACTATTTAGCCTCACCACCTTTGGTAGTTATATACTCTCTATGCGGTGATATGAATATTGATGTGACTTCAGAACCACTTGCAGTTTCCGAAAGTGGAAAAGAGATATTTCTGAAGGACCTTTGGCCAACTTCTGAAGAAGTAAACAATGTAATTAAAACCTGTGTAACCAGGGAAGCGTTTGCAGAAAAGTATTCTGATGTTTTTGTAGGAGACAGTAAATGGAGGGATATAACAGCACCCGAAAGTGAAACGTATGATTGGCCTCCCCAATCAACTTACGTACAAAATCCTCCATATTTTAGGGACATGAGCCTTGAAAAAACTTCTATTAAGAATATTGAAGATGCATCTATTTTAGCCATTTTAGGTGATATGGTGACCACCGATCATATTTCTCCTGCTGGTTCTTTTAAAGAAATTCATCCAGCTGGAAAATATTTAGTTGAGCGCCAGGTTCCCCAGAAACAATTTAATTCATATGGATCGCGGAGAGGCAATCACGAAATAATGATGAGAGGAACCTTTGCAAATATTAGAATAAGGAATGAAATTCTTCAAAATACTGAAGGCGGTTTTACAATAGGTCCTGATGGTAAAGAAATGTCCATCTTTGATGCGTCAATGCTTTATCAGGACATAGGGAAAGATTTGGTTGTTATAGCAGGAAAAGAATATGGAGCCGGATCTTCTAGGGATTGGGCTGCCAAAGGTACGGCTCTTTTAGGAGTAAAGGCGGTTATTGCAGAAAGTTTTGAGAGAATTCATAGGTCCAATTTGGTAGGAATGGGAGTAATACCTTTGGAATTTGAAACTGGTTTAACTAGGCATGATTTTGGGCTAACAGGAAAAGAAAGTATTACAATACTAGGTTTAGATAACGATTTAAAACCCTTACAGCAGGTTCATGGCTTTATAAAGTATGCTGATGGACAGGAAAAAGAGATAAAACTTAGATGCAGAATCGATACTGATATGGAATTAGAATATATTGAAAATGGTGGCGTCTTACATTACGTTCTTCGAAATCTAGCAAAAGATAAAGTATCCCAGGAAATTTAAGGTTTGCTTTGTTTAAATTAGATTTTATCAACAATGTTCACTGGTTAATTTTTTATTCTGTAATAATTTTAAGCTGGTTCCTGTTGTTTATTTTAGGAGCGAATTATCAAGTTACGGAAAAATCTATTGGTATTCTTGATAGCGAATTTTGGGCGTCAATTTGTAGACCGAATGCCAATCTATTTGATTTTCCAAAGTTTTTTCTTATGTGGGCTCTTATGTCTTTAGGTATGATGCTTCCAACTATAATTCCTACCTTACGTACTTATGATGACCTTATTAAAGGAAAGATTGGTAATAGGGCCGGATTTTATAAAATGGTGATGGGGTTTTGTTGTGTATGGATTATTTTCTCTAGCTTCGCCTCTCTGCTTCAGATGCTATTGATATATTTAAATTTAATCAATTTTGATGGAATATTATTCAACCCTATTTTTTCAGGAATTGTTTTGCTACTTGCCGGCACGTATCAGTTTTCTTCTTTGAAAGATGCATGTTTATCTAAGTGCCGTTCCCCGATAACTTTTTTCTTAGAGTATGGTTCCCAAGTCCATAAATATGAATTTTCATTGGGCCTTAGAATAGGAGCTTATTGTTTAGGTTGTTGCTGGCTTTTGATGCTTCTGGCTTTCATAGGTGGGACAATGAACCTTTTTTTTATGGCTGTGGCTATGTTGCTAATGACATTTGAAAAATTACCTGATATAGGAATTTACGTAACAAAACCAATAGCATTTTCTTTGATAATACTTAGCTTTATATACTTTTTAAGTCCATTGAGAATGTACGTTTAGGAGATAGAAATGACTGAAGTACAAAACTGGGCCATTAAAGGTGAATTAATATTAAACTGTAATTGCACGGTTTTCTGCCCTTGCGTGGTTAGTTTGGGAAAACATCCACCCACAGAGGGTTATTGTCAAGCTTGGTTGGGTGTAAGAATTGACTACGGTTATGTAGGTAAGGAAGATCTATCTGGATTAAACATTGGAATGGTTTTAGACATACCTGGCAATATGGGGCGCGGAAACTGGAAAGTTGGTGCGTATATCGATGAAAGAGCTTCTGAGAAGGCTTTTGAAGGTTTAGTAGATATATTTTCTGGAAAGTTGAAAGGAACTACAGGTCTTTTCCAGCTTTTGGTAGGAGAATTTATGGGAGCTGAAAGAATGCCTGTTACTTATGAAACTAAGGGTAAGACCAGACATTTGACGGTGGGAAGGAAGATAAAGGGTGCGGTTACTCCCATAGGTGGTGCCGACCCAGGAAAAGAAGTTCAGGTAAAGAATACAGAATATTGGATGGGTTCTGACATAACTATTGGTCAAGCAGATCAAGGAAAGGTTAGGGCTTATGGTCGAGTTTGGGACTTTGACGGTAGAAGTGCGGAAATATGCCAAATTGATTGGCATGGTCCAAATTAAAGAAATTTATATTATTTGTACAATTCAAGGAGGAAAAATTGAGTGGAAAAGAGATTTATGATTTAGGAGAAATGCCTGAGTTAGGATATGTGCCAGAAAAGATGCATGCTTTTGCGGTTAGACAAGATAGATTTGGGGAACCAAAGGATGCCTGGCAGAGGGAAATATTAAACGTACCAGAATTGGGACCAAAAGACGTATTGGTTTATGTGATGGCAACTGGGATTAATTATAACAATGTTTGGGCTGCTAGAGGTATACCAGTCGATGTAATAGCAGATAGACAGAAGAAAGGAGAGCCAGAAGATTTTCATGCTGGTGGATCCGATGCTGCTGGGATAGTTTGGGCAGTCGGTACAGAAGTAGATGATGTTAAAATCGGTGAAGAAGTTGTTGTCCATTCTGGTTGGTGGGAGCCGGATGATCCATGGGTTTTAAGCGGAAAAGATCCTATGCTTGCCCCTACAGTAAGAATTTGGGGTTACCAAACAAATTATGGTAGCTATTGTCAATTTGCTAGAGCTCAATCTCACCAAATAAAGAAAAAGCCGAAGCATTTGTCATGGGAGGAGTCCGCTTCTTACATGCTGTGTGCATCAACAGCCTATAGGCAGCTGATGGGATGGAGCCCGAATATAGTTGAAAAAGACGATGTAGTTCTTGTATGGGGCGCAGCAGGCGGACTAGGTTCGATGGCTCTACAGATTGTTGCTGCATTGGGAGGAAAGCCTGTGGCTGTAGTCTCTGATGAAAATAAAAGACAGTTTTGCTTGGATAAAGGTGCGGTAGGTGTGATTAACAGAAATGACTTTTCGCATTGGGGCATTATGCCTAATACTAATGACCCTGAGTGGAAAAATTGGATGGCAGGTGCAAGATCATTTGGGAAAGCTATCTGGGAAGCAGTGGGCGAAAGAAAAAATCCAAAAATAGTTTTTGAGCACCCTGGTGAAACCACACTTCCTACATCAGGTTTTGTTTGTGATACTGGAGGAATGGTAGTAATTTGTGCTGGTACTACGGGATACAACATAACTATGGATCTTCGATATCATTGGATGATGCAAAAACGTTTTCANGGTTCCCATTTGGCTAATGATGAGCAAGCGACAGCAGTCAACGAATTAGTNATAGCCAAGAAAGTTGANCCGTGCCTTTCAGAAACTTACTCTTTTGATNAAATAGGACANGCTCACCAATTAATGAGAGAAAATAAGCATTTTGGNAATATGGCTTGTCTGGTGAACGCCACCGAAAAAGGACAGGGAAAATCATAAAGTATCATATTTTCTTGCTCTAATTTATGGGTAGCTAANTAGGTGCGACTATTGGTCAGCATGGTTTATTTTATGGCAAATGCTAGTTAATTGTCATAGTTAAGTTAAATGATCTGAACTCTCTAGAAGGCCTTTCTGTCTAAGGTATTAGTTTTAAGGTCTAATTTACCTTTACATAAAGAAAAGTGGATTTTGAAATATACTGAGGAGAAAATGGTCCAAAAAAAAGGTAANATATTTAGCGAAAGTAATTTATGAAAATTGCAATAATCGGTTCTGGNATAACAGGGTTGACGGTCGCGCTATCGTTGCAGGAAAAGTTCGATTTGACCTTATTTGAGAAAGAGCCTCGGGTTGGCGGACATTCAAATACCATTGATATTGAATTAGAGGAGGGAAAAGTATCTGTCGATACAGGGTTTATCGTTTTTAACAATAAAAATTACCCACTATTCTCAAAACTATTAGATTTTTTGGATGTACGTAGTGAATGGTCAGATATGTCTTTTGGNTTTTCTCTAAACGAGGGGAAAATGGAGTATGCCTGTGATAACCTTGACAAGATTTTTTCCCAAAGATCAAATCTATTAAGCCCTAATTTTGTGAGAGGTTTCCTAGATCTTCTGAGGTTTCAAAAAGAGTCAGTTAGAGATTTATTTAACGGTTCCATGGGGGATTTATCCCTTGGATCTTACCTTGAAAAAGGGAATTTTAGCAAATGGCTGCAAAATAACTATTTATTACCCTTAGGTGCCTCAATCTGGTCCTCATCCACAAAGAATATGTTAGATTTTCCAGCAAAAAATTTTGTAACATTCTTTAAGAACCATGATTTAATGACAGGTCTGAAGCCTGCTCAGAGATGGAGAACAATAAGTGGTGGGTCTAGAGTTTATGTGNANGAAATTATCTCNAGGTTNAATGGTAAGGTTGAAACAAAAGCAGAAGTCGTGTCTGTTCTTAGAAACGATAATTCAATTAAGGTAAATCTTGGCAATGGAACTTCTGAAAGATTTGATCATGTCATATTTTGTTGCAATGCTCCAACAATAGATCGGATTTTATCTANTAAATCAACTGTTGAGAGNAATACTTTTNGGTTACTTGAGACAAGCTCCAATAAGTGTGTAATACATAGTGATGATAAGTTGATGCCTAGACGCAGGAAAGTTTGGTCAAGTTGGAATTTTTTATCCCGAGGAGAAGCAATCGATAGAGGTTCCCCAATTTCTGCAACTTATTGGATGAATAGATTGCAAAATATTAATAGCAATACTCAGGTATTTCTTAGNCTAAATCCTCATAAGGATATTNCAAANGAAAAGATTTTCTCTGAAATGTATTATGAACATCCAGTGATGAACGGGCAGAGTTTCAAAGCACAGGAAAAAATCAAAGAATTACAAGGAAATGGAAATGTTTGGTTTGCAGGTGCATGGCTCGGCAATGGTTTTCATGAGGACGGAGTTGTCTCTGCTTTGGAGGTATGTAAGAACTTTGTCGAATTGCCTCGATGGACATTTCATGATACGTTAGAAGACAACTCTGAAAGTTTACAAGCCGCTGAATGAAAAATAGATGAAAGAGTTTTCTTTACCTCAATCATGTATTTACGTCGGAAACGTGATGCATGCCCGGCTGGCACCAAAGCCTCATAAATTTAGGTATGGTGTATTCAGCTTATTTCTCGACCTAGATAATGTGGAGCAAGGGATACTCCCTTCATTTTTAAAAATAGATAAATGGGGAGTTGTATCTTTTTATAGAAAAGATCACGGAAGTAGGGATGGGACAAACTTAAAATGTTGGGCAAATCAGGAATTGGNAAAAAAAATGCTTAATCCTGCGGAGAAAATTTTTTTATTATCGTTTCCTAGAATATTTGGNTTTGGATTCAGTCCGCTTTCAATATTTTTCTGTTATAGGGATAAAAGTATTTTTGCGGTAATTTACGAGGTAAAAAATACATTTGGAGATCAAGTTGCTTATACTCTNCCAATAGAAAAAGTTTCTAAGGAGATTATTTTTCAAGAGCATANAAAAGAAATGTATGTTTCTCCCTTTATTGAAATGAACCAAGTATATAATTTTATTATAAAAACTCCTGGAAAAAATTTATGTCTGAAAATCAAGCAGTCAGGTTCGGGTGTTAAAACGCTAATTGCTACACATAACGCTAGAAGGGTCACGCTAAGTAATAANAATTTATTAAAAAGTCTCTTGACCCATCCTTTAATGGGGATAAAAATATTAGTTGGTATTCACTGGGAAGCTATAAGGTTATTTATAAAAGGGATAAAAACAGTTTCTTATAAAGCATAGGAAGTCTTTAGGAAAAGTTTNTACTGANGTGGNGAAAAGATTGANTAAANTATTTAAAACTGTTGATGGGCAGANGAATTTACCCAAATGGTTTAAGACTGCGGCACTTCTTCTAGACAGTATTTCCATAGGGTCATTAATTATTGAATTGCCTGACAAGAGGCAGTTTTTATTTTCATCCGAAAACCCCGGACCTGAAGGTGTTCTTCTTGTAAGACACAAGGATTTTTTCACGAGATTATTAAGAGAGGGAGAAAATGGATTCTCCGAATCTTATATGGATGAGTGGTGGGATACGCCTGATCTTTTAATGNTATTAGATTTCATGTTGGCAAACAAGATTGTAGTNGAAGGAACTTTGCCGGGCGCAAGACTTGTCCGATTTTACGAAAACTTTGTTCATTGGCTGCGTTCTAATACCAAGAGGCAGGCTAAGAAAAATATTTCTGCACATTATGACCTTGGGAATAAATTTTATGAAAATTGGCTGGATAAAACCATGACATATTCCTCTGCCCTTTTTGATAAAAAAACAAAAAGTTTGGAAGATGCTCAAAGAAATAAATATTCGAGAATATGTGAAACCTTAAAACTTAAACCTGGAGACAAAGTTCTTGAAATAGGTTGCGGGTGGGGCGGCTTTATGGAGCATGCAATTAAAAATAATGATGTGTTTGTTAAGGGTTTGACAATATCTNAGAAGCAGTTGAATTATGCCAGTAATCGAATGAATATTNCTGGCTTATATGAAAATGGAGAAGTTGNCCTNCAAGATTATAGAGATGAAAAAGGTTTATATGATGCAATTGTATCGATAGAGATGTTTGAGGCGGTGGGTGAGAAATATTGGCCAGACTATTTTAAAACATTGTCAAATTCTCTTAAATCTGGAGCCCGGGCTACTCTACAAATAATTACTATTTCCGAAGANTTTTTTCCAGAGTACAGAAAAAGTGTTGATTTTATCCAAAAATATATTTTTCCTGGGGGTATGTTGCCNTCTGATAGCGCACTAAAGGGAGNGTTTGAAGCTGTTGGTCTCAAAAAAGTTGATCAAAAAGAATTTGGNAAAAGTTATTCAAAAACTTTGCGCATATGGCATAATAATTTTAATGCTGTTTGGAGCGATATTTCTTCCCAGGGNTTCGATGAGAGGTTTAAAAGAATGTGGAATTTTTATCTCGCTTCTTGTGCGGCATTTTTTGAATCTGAGACAGGTAACGTCGTGCAACTTACGTTGCAAAAGGATTAAGGGCTAAAAAATTCATTTTTTAAATTAAAATTNATATATTGTTNTCAAATCAATCANTAAAAATTNTTTTCTATGCTCTTCCGGCAGCACCCATGGCTGCTTTATATTTTCCTGTGTTTGTATATTTGGCAGAGTTTTACTCATCCAATTTTGGAATAAGTATAGCACTTATTGGATTTACCTTTCTAATAGTTAGACTTTTTGATGGATTGCTAGATCCGCTATTTGGGTTTCTTAGTGACAAGATTAATTTTCTTAANATAAGACGGCGGCTGTGGTTGATAATTTCGACTCCTATTTTAGTTGTGTCNATTTGGTATCTTTATATGCCAGAAATTTTACCATNCCATAATATNAAATATTTTATAATTTGGTTGGTTTTGGCAACTATTGGCTGGAGTGCGTTCATAACCCCATATTATGCTTTAGGGACTGAATTGACGGATGATTATCACGAAAGGTCTACGGTTGCTATTATTCGAGAAGCCTTAGCACTGGTAGGTACGATCATAGCGGCTGGTCTCTATGCTTTGGCAGAAAATTCAGTAGAGGCTTTTGAAAATATTGCATATTTTATAATTTTTGGTTTGCCATTNAGTACTATATTATGTGTAATTTATGCAAAAGAAGATAATAAAAAACCCGCAAACATTATATCAGCNGGTAGCGTATTTAACTTTCTGAGAAATCTTATTCATAATCGATCGTATTCAAAGTTAATTTTGGCGTATTTCATTAACGGAGCAGCAAATGGATTGCCTGCAACTCTTTTCATATATTTCGTTAATACGAAATTGGAATTACAAGAATATAGTGGGGTATTATTATTAGTTTACTTTATTTCTGCTGTAGCTGCCTCACCAGTTTGGATTTTCCTTAGCAAACGTTTTAGCAAACCAAAACTTTGGTGCTTTAGTATGATATATGCTTCCATCATATTCTTATTTGTTATTTTTCTAGGAAGCGGTGATTTTTTTCCATTTTTAGTTATTTGCTTTCTTGCAGGTGCAGCTGTAGGGGCTGATCTAGGTATACCAGCTTCTATTCAGGCAGATATAATTGAAATTGANACCTTGAAAAGTGGAGAAAATAGAGCTGGNCTGTATTTTGCCATTTGGTCTATTGTTACCAAGGCCGCGATAGCCTTCTCATCAGGATTTGGCTTAATTTTACTTTCTAAGGCCAATTTTTTACCTGGTGGGGATAATTCTTCTGATACTATATTNCTATTAACAATTCTATATTGTGTTCTTCCCGTTGTATTAAAAATGATATCAGTAAGACTTATTTGGTCCCTNGCTCCAGNTAATGAGCTTAGTAAATTATAGAAATTTCTTAGATCACATTACTTTTTTGGGAACCCGAGTTTCTTTGCATAGAGTTTATTAAAGAAACGCGTAGGTAAAACATCTTGCAGAAAAAGTCCAATAAATGGTCTAGGGTGAATAACTATTCTGATAGGTGGAAAATGCTTTTGAGAAATTTTAAACACTTTTAATGCAAAATTTTCTGGGGATAATCCAATGTCATCTAAGGATTGAAGCCATTTGCTGAACCGNCCCATATATTTGGAATATTTTGATGTTGAATATTTATTAGTGTTTAAATTTTTTCGTCCTTTNTCCCATATTTTAGTCTTTATGGCTCCAGGAGCTATAACACAAACTTCTATTCCATAAAGNAACATCTCTTGTCGCAAAACTTTAGAAAAACCCTCAATAGCGTGTTTGCTCATACAATAAGCACCAAGAAATGGAGACCCTCTTTTGCCTCCTCCAGAAGAAATATTTATTATTTGGTGTGGCTTTGATGTAGNCAGAGGTGCTTTGAGTAGAGGTAGAAATATTTGTNTNCAATTTAGCGCTCCCATAACATTTATNGAAAAATGATCCATAAAATCACTTTCAGAGGTGAGTTCTAATGGTGCTGGAAGGGCGATCCCAGCATTATTAATGAGTATCTCTATTTTTGAAGTTTTTTTGGCTATTTGTTTGTAGGCTTTTNTTATCTGATCCTTTTTTGTNACGTCAAATATAACGGATTCACCTTTATCACCTAAAACCACATTTAAATCTTTTGCATCTTTGGTATTTCTTACGGANCCAAAAACGTAATAACCATTTTCAGCGTAGCATTTGCAAAGNGCAGTCCCAATGCCACTAGACGCTCCCGTTATAATCATTGCTTTCATATATTATTCCAGATTTTATTTCATCATTGAGAAAGGGTCTTTTTCCACAAATCATTTATACTATTTTTTTCTTTATTTAGTATCATTGTAGCCTGCTCTCCTCTAACAGGAAAAGAACTTCCAATCCAATCTCCATTNGCATCATAGAAAAGGGACAAGTCTAAATCTCCCGAGTTAACCCATTTTTTCGCTATGCGCTCTCCGCTAAATGTAGAAATATTTTCTTCNCCAGAAGCCATAAAGTCAACATTAAGAGGCTTTCCATTATGTGTATTTATCCAAANCTTTCNCAAAAGGAAATCTGANGTAAAATAACTTGTGGTAGCTGCGTTTTCAGAAATTTCTCCTGTAAATTTAGACCCTTCTATATGTAANTTNTTTNCCTTTTTATNGACAGAAAGTTGATCCTTTTTNTTATTTTCTTGGGCTTCTGAGGTTAATTTAATTAATTGCCCTTCTTCCCATAATTCTCTATTTTTCAAAGAATAGGAATAAAATGTTATACCGAATATTTTCACTACCAAGTTTACATCAATTTCAGTTCTCAATTTTTTTTGATCTCTTCTCACCCTAACATTACTACTGCCAATGGTCATGTTTCTCCATTTGACTAAAAATTCCCTGCTTGCTTCAGCCTCAAACGTTTGTGAGCTAAGCACAAGGCTGGGGGCGCTTAAAACTGCTGAAGCCGTAAATAAAAAAGTTCTTCGATTCAAATTATTTCCCATAAAAAGAGAGTTTTCCATTTAAGGTTTTTCATGCAAGACTAACTATCCTAAATATGATATTAAAGCTCTTATGATACAAGACAATGTTTTAAATCTTATAGGGAACACGCCATTAATCAAATTAAGGAAGGCATCCGAAAAAACGGGCTGTAATATTTATGGAAAGGCAGAATTTTTAAATCCAGGACAGTCGGTAAAAGATAGGGCGGCCCTAAATATTATTAAGACAGCAGTTGCAGCTGGTGAATTACATCGTTCGGGAACAGTTGTGGAAGGAACTGCTGGAAACACCGGAATAGGCTTATCATTAGTGGGAAAATCTATGGGGTTAGATGTCGTAATAGTGATACCTGATACTCAATCAAGAGAAAAAAAAGACACAATCAGATCTTTAGGAGCTACACTGATTGAAGTTCCTGCAGTGCCATACAAAGACGAAAATAATTATGTAAAATATTCTAAAAGACTTGCTGATAGTCTCAATAAAGAATTAAAAAATGGAGCATTTTGGGCAAACCAATTTGATAATATAGCAAATAAAGAGGCTCATATTTTTGGAACGGCAAAAGAAATTGATCTTCAGCTTAATAACCATGTTGATGGGTTTATTTGCGCTGTAGGATCTGGAGGCACACTGGGTGGAATTTCTGAAGGATTAAAAGTTTCAAATCCTGGAGTGAAAATTGGAATAGCAGACCCAGATGGAGCATCCTTATATAGTTATTATACCAATGGAAAGTTTTGTTCTTCGGGCAATTCAATATCAGAAGGAATAGGGCAGGGAAGATTAACAAAGAATCTAGAAAATCTTGAAGTAGATTACGCCTTTAATATTTCTGACAATGAGGCATTAAAAATTGTCTTCGACTTAATCGAAGAAGAAGGCTTGTGCTTAGGTTTATCATCAGGCATAAACATTGCTGGTGCAATTAGATTGGGAAACAAGCTTGGACCTGGAAAAAATATTGTAACAATTCTTTGTGATTATGGGTTTCGTTATGCTGAAAAAATATTTAATGCCGACTTTCTTGCTTCCAAGGGACTTCCAATTCCCAGATGGCTTGCTAAGCAGAAAATGAAGTTGCCTGATGTTAGTATCTAGCTGTAATTCAAAATTCTCGCTTTTATGTAAGTACTTTTTGCAACTTTCTCTAAAGATATCGTTTGCAGTTATTGTGATGTGGTCTTGTATCTTACCTCTGCATTCTGATACAGGCGAGGATTTATTGTCTAGGTGGGATCAACTTTCTGTAGGGACAAAAAATTCTATTAGCACAGTTAAATCGACTGAAGTTTTAGAGATTTTACGTGGTGAATTGTCAGTTGAAAAAGAGAAAGTGGTCAGTTTTGCAGAAGAGCAAGAACAGATTATAACTGAATTATTAGATCAACTTGAGGCCTTTGGTCCAAAATTAACTGATGACGAAGAAAATTCATCTGTTACTAATAAAAGGCTAGAACTTGAAAATCTTTTGGAAGTAGAGCAGCAAAAACTTTATAGAGTAAATGCTTTTTTGAAGGAATTTTCACAAAAAATTAAAAAAATTGATCGAATAATCAGGGGTAGATTTAGTGAAAAATTATTCAGTATGGGGCCTTCACCATTAGCCCTTTCTAATTGGCAAAGCTTTGGTTCCGACCTAGGTAAGTTTGTTACTTCCTTCTCTATCGAGATTAAAAATAAGATAAGTGTTATCTCTTTAGACACTGCAGCCGGAATTTCCATTAGTTCCTTATTTTGGCTTATTGTAGGAGGGGCAATTTTATTTTGGTTTTATCCAACCAGTTGGAAAAAAATTAGAGAAATGGTTGTCTCTGAAAAAAACAATTACAAGGCAAATTTGCTCGTAGCTGCTAATAATTTATCTCAGCTATTTTTGCCGTTGCTTGGAATTACATCAATTTTATATGCCATAAATTTAATTCCAATTTTTGGATTGCGTGGTCAATTAATTTTAGATACTGCACCAGTTTTCTTACTATATATTGTCGCTGGAAGATGGTTGGCTTTAAGTTTATTCTCAAACTCAGTGAGAGCTGGTCAATTGTTGGAAATAGAAGGCCCTCGAGCCCATTTAGCTACGCGTATTGTCTATGCTCTCGGAGTATTGATAGCTTTCGATTTCTTGTCCAGAATTCTTCTTTCTAATAATTTTCTTTCACTGAATAGTTATTCAGTGTCAAGTTTATTAGTTATTCTAACTCTAAGTTTGTTAGTTTTTAGGCTTAGCAGACTTTTATCAAATTCTCTAGCAGAGCTTAAGTTATCTGAAAATAAGAGAATGATTTTGAGGGTTTTAGTATCTGTTGCCACATATGCTTCCTTGGTTGCACCATTCGTGACAATTTTTGGATTCTTCGAAGCAGGGCGGTATTTAATCGTAAACCTTTCAATCACTTTCTTTTTGTTTGGCGTTAGTTATGTGCTTTATGACCTTTTCATAAACATTTTTAGGGCGATTTCGTTATTTTCAAATTCTGAAGCCATAAATCAAGGTGACGAGGAGAAATCTTTTCTTCCAATTTTGGTTGCGTCAGGAATAGTTCTAATAAATTTGCCACTAATTTTTTTAATTTGGGGTGGTCGATTGGCAGAGCTGGAAATATTTTGGGATAAGTTGAATGAAGGGTATTCTCTTGGCTCTACACAAATAAATCTTTCAGGCTTTGTAAGTTTAATAGTTATTTTCATTTTCGGATATGTCGTAACGAAATTCCTTCAAGGTATTTTGCGTGACAATGTATTGCCAAAGACAAAACTGGAGGTTGGAGGTCAGAAAGCTCTAGTGTCAGGTTTTGGTTATATTGGAAATATTTTAGCAGGTTTGCTAGCAGTATCTTTGGTTGGGCTGGATCTTTCTAGTTTAGCTATAATTGCAGGAGCGCTTTCTGTTGGTTTGGGATTTGGTATGCAAACCGTGGTTTCAAATTTTGTTTCCGGAATTATTTTACTTGTTGAACGTCCAATACAGGAAGGTGATTGGATTGAAGTTTCAGGGTATTCGGGAACTGTTCAGAAAATTTCAGTAAGAGCTACTCATTTAGAAACCTTAGATAAAGCAATTGTGGTTGTGCCCAATTCTGCGATTATTACTGGTACTGTTTTAAATTGGATGCATGGGGACAAGAATGGTAGAGTAAGTGTTCCTGTTGAGGTCGCCTATGGCACCGATCCTGAGAAAGTTAAAAAACTTTTGCTAACTATTGCGAGTAAACACGTTCAAGTTTTAGATGAACCCGAGCCACAAGTAGTGTTTAGGGGTTTTGGGGAAAGCGCTTTACAGTTTGAATTGCGAGCTTACATTGATACCAAGTTTGGGCTCTATGTTAAGTCTGAAATAAATTTTGAAATTGCTAAAGCTTTTGAGAAAAACAAAATAGAGATTCCATTCCCTCAACGTGATGTAAATATAAGGTATGCTGAAGCGCCTAAGAAATGAATCGTATAAATAATTTACCTGGTGAAAGTTATGGAAAAGAATATTTTTTTAAGTGACAGTTATTTGAAAAGTTATGAATCCAAATTATTGGACATAACAGATGATGGGCACCTTATTTTTGAGAAAGGTATTTTTTACGCCTTAAGTGGAGGCCAGCCAGGAGATGAAGGGTCAATAAGCTGGAAAGATAAAAGGTGCAATATTGTTGGGACGATTAAGGGCAAGGAAAGTAATATTTGCCTTGTACCAAAGGAAGATCAGGAACTCCCACCTATAGGAGCAGAATGTAGGCAAGAAATAGATTGGGGTAAAAGATTTAAATATATGCGAACGCATACCGCGCTTCACTTGCTATCAGTAGTTATTCCTCTGCCTGTTACAGGGGGGCAAATTTCGGAAAATAAGGGTCGGCTTGATTTTAATATGCCTGATCCTGTTGAAAATAAAGAAATTCTTGAGGAACAGTTGAATGAGATTATTTCGAAGGACTATAAGATAACCCAAAGTTGGATAACGGATTCCGAATTGGATTCTCGTCCGGATTTGGTAAAAACTATGTCAGTATCCCCACCTCGAGGAGCAGGTAAAGTTCGATTAATTAGGATTGGTGATGAAAATATTCAGATTGACTTGCAACCGTGTGGTGGAACCCACGTTAACACTACTAGTGAAATTGGAAAAGTTAGATTTGGAAAAATTGAAAATAAGGGTAAGCAAAACAGACGTGTTTCTATTCACCTAGAGTAACATTTTAATAGGTAGTGACAAAGTCTCTGACTTGAGCTAATTCATAATATAAGGAGAGGTGGCCGAGTGGTTGAAGGCGCACGCCTGGAAAGTGTGTAGGCGGGAGACCGTCTCCAGGGTTCGAATCCCTGTCTCTCCGCCACTATACCTAATTAAGTAATTGTTTTATATGTATAAAAATGACATTTAATGATATAC
>PBQX02000023.1:0-53946 GCA_002725175.2 Paracoccaceae bacterium | reverse complement strand
ACACAGTACCTTTAATTAAATCTGGCATTTCCGTTGTGAGAACAGTCTGAGAAAATTCGCGAAAGCAAATTCATCTCTAACCCCTCCATTATTTTTGCATCTTTATCTTCCTGATGATCAAATCCCAATAGATGAAGTATTGCATGTGTTGCCAATCTATAACAATGCTCAAAAAATTGGACCCCCAACCTTACGGATTCATCTTTACAATAATCATATGATATGGCTATGTCTCCTAAGAAAATCTCTCTTCTACAACCAAAAAACTCCTCTGGTATATTTGGGAAGTCAGACCCTGACTTTTTCTCATATATTAATTGAGGCCAAGAGAGTACATTTGTAGACTTATCCTTTTTTAAAAATTCTCTATTCAAATTCTTGATCGTATCTAATCCACAGGCAAAGATTGAAGCACTATAAAAATTTACTGGATAATTTAATTCTTCTAAAGCCAACAAAAGGCTTGATTCAAAAATTTTTTTTAAATCGACCTCGTGCCATCTCTCTTTTTCAAAACGGACAGATGTCTTAACATATTTGCTCCTTAGTTTCATAGCTGATTTATAATTTTTTTTCATTATAAGCTAGTACTATCTTTTCTACCAATGCATGCCTAACAATATCAGAGGACTCAAAGATAGCGAAACCTATACCTGGTAGTTTTTTTAATACTTTAAAGGCCTGCAATAGTCCGCTTTCTGAAGGTTTTCCCAAATCTATTTGAGTCAAATCCCCTGTTATAACCATTTGAGAATTTTGCCCCAACCGGGTCAAAAACATTTTCATTTGGATTTTAGTTGTATTTTGAGCTTCATCTAAGATTATAAAAGAATTAGCTAAGGTTCTCCCCCTCATAAAAGCCAACGGAATTACTTGAATTTTCCCAGAATCTATCATTTTTGCCACTTGGCTACTGGGCAGGAAATCATATAATGAATCATATAATGGCTGCATATAAGGATCCACTTTATCTTTAATATCTCCAGGCAAAAATCCTAAGTGTTCTCCCGCCTCAACTGCTGGCCTAGTCAAAATAATTCTTTCCACTTTACCCTTTAGAAATTGCGACACACCCGCTGCGATGGAGAGGTATGTTTTACCAGTTCCAGCTGGACCAATACCGAAAATAACTTCTTTACTTAGCAAAAGTTTAAGATAAAAATTTTGCAGGTCAGTTTTAGGTATTAATGGCTTATTTTTCGTTAAAATTTCCACACTTTTTGTAAATTCTTTATCTGCATCTTTTCCATTTAATAAGTCCCCATACAAGCCTTTTTTGCTCCTTTGAACTCCATTGCTTGAAAAATATTTTATTGCAATATCAACATCAGAAATTTCGATTCTTTTCCCACTTACGATCTCACAATGTAAAAACTTTAATATTTCATTTATAATAGTTTTTTGCTTTGTAGCATTAGAAATAAATATAGTATTCCCACGCCGAATTAGTTGTGTATCGAATGCAATCTCTAAGTGTGCAATATGAGATTCTAGTGGCCCACAAAGTTTTGCAAGAATGTCATTATCCTCAACCTTGAACTCCAAAGTTTCATCTGTACTAATATTTTGGTGGGGCGTAGGGGCTAATTTTTCTGTTATCAAATTTATAAAGTGTCCATACACATTAAGATATAACTATAATAGAAATTAATAAGAAGATTTCAATAGCTTTATCACTTTTACTTTATTCAAAAAGGTTTCCTGATAATGAATTTGACTCAGATCCAGTAATATTAATATCTACTATTTTCCCTATTAAAGCACTTGCACCAGAAAAGAAAACTGGCTGGAGATATGGAGATTTTCCTATCACCTGACCTTCAATTCTTCCTTTCTTTTCTACTAAAACGGACAGTGTTTTACCTACCAAATTTTTCTGGAAAGAGGACTGATGCTGCCTAATGACATCCTGAAGGACAGTCAGCCGTTCTTTTTTTATATATTCCGGCACTTCCTTTTTTTCAAAAGCAGTAGTTCCTGGCCTTGGAGAATATTTAAAACTAAAAGCACTTGCGTAACCAACATTGTGGCATACTTCCAGTGTTCTTTCAAAGTCGCAATCCGATTCTCCTGGAAATCCCACGATAAAATCACCAGATATAGCTATGTCTGGCCTTGCCTCCCTAACCTTTTCTATAATATTTAAATAGTCAGACACATTGTGACGCCTATTCATTTTTTTTAAAATATCGTCACTGCCACTTTGAATAGGCAAATGAAGGTAAGGCATTAATTTCTCATTAGATCTAAATGTTTGTATCAAACTATCTGTCATATCAACTGGATGAGAAGTAACAAATCTTATTCTTTTTAAACCGTCAATCTCAGATAATTTATGTATAAGGTAAGAAAGGTCCCTCCTCTTTTTTGAGTCATCCAACCCATTATAAGCGTTGACATTTTGCCCTAAAAGAGTGATTTCGATAGCCCCATACTCAGTTAAGGTTTTAGCCTCGCTTAAAATTTCACTAAGGGGCCTAGAGACTTCAACACCTCTTGTGTAAGGCACCACACAAAAGGAACAAAATTTGTCACAGCCCTCCTGAACAGTTAGAAATTGTGACGGCTTATATTCCTTTCCCTCTGTTGATTTGAGATTCTCAAACTTTTCTTGAGTAGAAAACTCAATATCCACAACCTTTTGCCCATTAGTAAGCTTTTCAAGAAGGGTAGGAATTGTGTGGTAAGTTTGCGGTCCTACAACAAAGTCTACCAGTGGCTGCCTTTTTATAATTTCATTTCCTTCGGCTTGAGCGACACAGCCCGCCACACCAATCTTTAATTTTGGTTTCTTACTTTTTAAATTACTATATTTCCCAAGCTCAGAATATACCTTCTCAGCCGCTTTTTCCCTTATATGACATGTATTTAGTACAATTAAATCCGCATCAAATTCTCTAGGAGTAGCCTCAAACCCTTTTTGAG
Source organism: Paracoccaceae bacterium (assembly GCA_002725175.2). Classification (GTDB taxonomy): domain Bacteria; phylum Pseudomonadota; class Alphaproteobacteria; order Rhodobacterales; family Rhodobacteraceae; genus CACKLF01. Next base: position 51,021 of record PBQX02000023.1, on the reverse strand, counting down.
CTAATTGTTCAATAATTCTATCGCTGTCATAAACATTCATCTGACAACCATAGGTTTTTAAATAAACTTTCTTTTTCTCTTTCAGCAAACCAACCATCACTTATAAAATTCGCATATAGTTAGCTGATGATTTAAATAATAGCAATTGGGAGAATAAATAAATTTTGTTTAACTTTAGAATGGGTTAAATCTTGCCCAATTGATAAAATAATATACCTTTGATAGAAAAATTAAAATTTTCGTTTTAGGAGAAATTAATGAAAAGTCATTATAGAGCAGTAGTCGTTGGCGGAGGTGCAGTCGGTGCTGGTATAGTTTANCATTTGGCTAAAGCTGGTTGGAAAAATGTGGCCCTATTAGAAAGAGATGAGCTAACTTCCGGATCTACGTGGCATGCCGCAGGATTACTTCCTCTTTTTAATATGTCGTATGCCACCAGTCACATACATGATTATTCAGTAAAGTTTTATAAAGAATTAGAGTCTGAGACGGGATTAAANCCTGGTTTTTCGATTGTTGGAAACCTCAGGATGGCACAAACTAAAGAGAGAATGGACGAATACATGCTTTATGCATCAACGGCTGAAACCGTCGGCATACCATATGAATGGCTAAGCCCAAGTGAGATGAANAACAGGTGGCCTTTACTTAGAACAGAAGATCTTGAAGGAGCAATTTATCACCCAACAGACGGATATATAAACCCTGCTGACGTTACCCAAGCCATGGCAAAAGGTGCTCGTATNCATGGAGCCGATATTCATAGGAGAGTCCAAGTTAATAAATATGATTGGACTGGAANTGAATGGATTTTAGGCTGNTGCAATATGGTTGAAAAAGGAGGCAACTTAGTGGAAAGCGAGGAGNCATTCGAGATAAGAGCTGAACACGTAATTACAGCTACTGGAAATCACGCTCAAAGGACTGCGCGACTTTTAGGAATAAAAACAACGGCTATACCTGTAGAACATCAATATATTGTTACAGAACCAGATCCAGAACTGGTTAAATTTAGAGAAAATAACCCAGAACACCCCGTCTTAAGAGATGCAGATGCAAAATGGTACGTAAGGGAGGAGCGAGGNGGCTGGATTTTAGGACCCTATGAAAAAAATGCCCCNGCTAGATTCCCTTATGATGTNCCTGAATCTTTTAGAGCTGATTTATTTCCTCTAGATNTAGATAGAATTGAGACTGAATATTTATCAATGATCCACAGATTGCCTTCCTCGGAAAATGTCGGTTTGAAAGACGATTATAATGGCCCAATTTGTTATACTCCTGATGGAAATCCTTTNCTAGGACCTGCACCAGGTCTTCATAATATGTGGCTGGCAGAAGGTTTTAGCTTTGGTATAACAGCTGCTGGAGGTACTGGCCATTACCTAGCACAAATGATGACTGAAGGAGAAGCTGAAATCGACATGTCAAGNCTTGATCCCAAAAGGTTTGGAAATTGGATAACTACGGAATATACAATTGGAAAAAATGAAGAAGCATATGAACATGTTTATGTTCTTCATCATCCGGATGAAGAAAGGCCAGCCTGTCGTCCTTTGAGAACGGCGCCATGTTATGATAGAATGAAGGAACTAGGGGCCCATTTTGGACAGGTCAACGGATGGGAAAGACCTAATTACTTTGCTGAAAAAAATTTTAATGATCTAGATTCAAGAAGCTTTAGGAAAGGTGGTTGGTGGAAATATAGTTTTGAAGAAGCGCATTCAATACGACGATCTGTTGGGATGCTTGATGTNACAGCCTTCTCAAAACATAAAGTTTCTGGACCTGGGGCTAAACGATTTTTAGACTGGTTTACCTCTAATAAGCTACCTAATGTTGGCCGCATTAATCTATCTTATGCTTTGACAGTAACGGGAACGGTTCGTAGTGAATTCACAATAATTACGTTGTCCGACGAAGAATTCTATCTAGTATCTGCTGGAGGTTGGACACTTTATGATTATGACTACATGAAAAAGCATGCCCAAGAAAAGGAGAAAGATTTCGGTCACATTAATATNCANGACGTAACCAATCAATGGGGNGTATTTGCTATTGCTGGGCCAAAGTCTAGAGATCTTTTAAAATCAATAATTAAGAGTCCCAATGTNGAGACCNCACTAAGTAATAAAAATTTCCCTTGGTTATCCTATAGAAATATAGAAATTGGAATGTGTCCAGTTATGGCAGTTAGGGTCGCTTATACTGGAGAGCTAGGNTGGGAACTTCACCATCCAATAGAAATGCAAAACTATTTATTTGATCTTATAAAAAATTCTGGAGATGCCTTTAACCTTAAATTGGTAGGCGCCAGGGCACAAAATTGGTTAAGATTAGAGAAATCCTATAGGGCTTTTGGAACTGAATTAGGGCGAGATGCTACACCTTTTGAATCTGGAGTTTCNAGATTTGTAGACTTGAGCAAAAACTTCTTGGGAAAAGATGGAGTTGAGAGAGATTCAGACGTTACTTGCGTAACGCTTTTAATAGACGGACCTAAAGATGCTGACCCTTGGGGTAGAGAAGCAATATATCATGATTCTAAGAAAATTGGTCGTCTTACCTCAGGTGGGTTTTCTGTTGTTTTTAATAAAAGTATTGGAATGGGGTATGTTAATAAAAAATATGCTGATATTGGAACAAAATTAAAGGTAAAAATCCTTAACTCTTTGTGGGAATGTGAAATAGTTGAAGACAGCCCATACGATCCATCAAATGCCAATATAAGAGTTGATGGCTAAATTATAGTATTTTATCCTTTAAATTCAGCTTTNGCTTTAACTAACCTTTGCAAAAAGGTTAAACATGTTAAGAAACAAAAAATATAGCAAAATAGAGAGAATTTTTCAGGGAATAGGCAGAATAATATAAAAAACAATATTGTTTCCGNGCCCTCTATTAAGCCGTNAGAGTAATGGANTGATTTTTCTGTGTTTCTTTGATTTTTGGTATTTGAAGCTTTAATTGCTGCATATGCTAAGAAGCTAGAACCATTTATTAAAAATGATNCCAACAGGAATAAAGCAGGTATTAAATTTTCTTCTTTTTGAAGACCAAAGCTTAAAGGTATAATNGCATAAAAAAAGAAATCAAAAACGATATCTAAAAACCCTCCATAATCAGATACTTCAGTTTCACGAGCCATTTGGCCATCCAAACCATCACAAATNCTATTAATAAGAATAAAAAGAAGACCTAATAGCATGAATGAGTAGTAAATTGAGACTGCAGCACTCACTCCAAAAAAAATTCCACTCCACGAAAGGAGGTTNGGAGTTAACCCTATTCTTAAAAGAAACACTCCTAATAAATTAAGAGCTGGGTAAACCAGTTTTTGACTATACCGATCAAACATCCAAGAAAGTTAATGCTTTCCTAAATATTTCTCTGTCTATATTTCCACCGGTTCCCACTACAATCACCTGTTCGGTTTCGATAAGATGGGGCAGAAATAATGCAGCAGCTAAGGCAACAGCACCACCTGGTTCCAATATCACTTTTAAGTGAAGAAATGCTAAAGCAATCGCCTTTAAAACTTGCTCTTCACTCACTGCTAATCCTGCTTTGCATAATTTNTTAATAATTTTAAAGGTATTTTCTCCCGGTTGAGGGGTCAAAATTGCATCACAAATAGATCCGCNAACGTTTTTATTAGTTACTATTTTACCCTGCTCTAAAGATTTTTTTGTATCATCAAAATTTTCAGGTTCTACTGGCCTCGCTTTTAAATTCTGGTTCAATTCATTCAAAGCTAGCGCTATTCCTGAAATTAAACCCCCGCCACCGCAGCATACTAAAACATCCGCACTAGTTATGCCTTTATATTGCACTTGCTGCGCAATCTCTAAACCTGTTGTGCCTTGTCCTGCAATTACTAATGATTCTTCATATGGGTGAATTAGTTTAAGATTCTTTTTTTTGGCAATATCTAATCCAATATCTTCTCTGACTTCTTTATTTCGGTCATAAAGGACAACTTCTGCTCCATAATTGCGTGTATTATTAATCTTAACTTCTGGTGCATCTTTAGGCATAACAATTATACAAGGGGAACCAAANGCCTTAGCTGCGGCCGAAACACCTTGAGCATGATTGCCGGAAGAGAAAGCAATCACCCCACCTTTTCTCTCTTCCTCAGTCAGANTTGATATAAATGACCAGGCTCCTCTAAACTTGAANCTTCCTGTCTTTTGAAGGCATTCGGCNTTCAAGTGAATTCTTTTACCAGCAATCTTATCTAAAAAAGGTGAATTAAGAAGAGGTGTATAATTTGAATGCTTTTCTAGCCTTCTTTGTGCCTCTTTTATCATCGCAAAATCAGTCAANCATCAGCCTCAAATTTTTCCGCTCATATGTTTTCAGGTCTAGCCATACCCATTACATGGTATCCGCCATCTACAAAAATTATTTCTCCCGTTGTATGCTTCCCATAATCACTTATCAAATAAAGAGCGGTTCCTCCTACAGATTCCAGTGAAGCATTCGTTTGCAATGGGCTATTTTCTTCTGCAAACCTATAAACCTTTCGGGCGCCACTTATGGCAGCACCTGCTAAAGTTTTCATTGGACCCGGNCTGATTCCATTTACTCTAATCCCTTGACTTCCCAANTCACTCGATAAATACCGAACCGAAGATTCCAATGCNGCTTTTGCTAATCCCATCACATTATAATTTGGAGTAACACGCTGACTGCCAAGATAAGATAAAGTAATTATTGTACCACCCTTCACCATTAATTCTGAGCTACGCCTAGATAAATCGATCAGACTATAACAGGATATTTCCATAGATTTTATGAAATTGTCTCTTGATGTGTTAATAAGCCTTCCAGAAAGCTCACTCTTTTCAGAAAATGCTACTGCATGAACTAAAAAATCCATACTGCCCCATTCATTTTGTATTTTTGAAAANACTAAGTCTAAAGATTGGGAATGCTGGACGTCTACATTAAATACCAAATTTGACCCTAAACTTTCAGCTAGAGGAANAACCCTTTTTCCAAAACTATCACCCTGATATGTAAATGCTAAAGAGGCNCCATTTTCAGCCAAAACTTTTGCAATTCCCCAAGCAATTGANTTATCATTTGCAACACCAATTACTAACCCTTTTTTTCCCGCCAATAAATTCGTCATCGCTTCTGCAAATCTATNCCAAATATCTACCAATTGCTAAAGATGCGTTTGTTCCTCCAAACCCAAAGCTATTTGATAATACTGTATCCAATTCTATATTTTCAACTAATTTTGTAGCTATTTCATCACTCCTGAGCTCAGGATCAAGGTTGGCAACATTTGCACTACCCGCAATAAAATTATTCTCAATCATTAGTATTGAATAAATTGCCTCGTGTACTCCAGCTGCTCCAAGACTATGGCCTGTAAGTGATTTTGTAGAGCTTATTAGAGGGAATTTAGTCTCTGAAAATACTTTTCTAACGGCCTCTACTTCCGTCACATCTCCAGCTGGCGTAGATGTNCCATGAGCATTAATGTAATCAACCNTTCTATTATTACAGGATGAAATAGCTAACCTCATAGCCCGCTCTGCTCCTTCTCCCGATGGAGCCACCATATCGAACCCATCTGATGTTGCTCCATAACCCACTACTTCGGCATAAATTTTTGCACCCCTAGACTTAGCATGCTCTAATTCCTCAAGTACCACAACTCCTCCACCTCCAGCTATAACAAAACCATCTCTATCAGAGTCAAAGGCTCGAGAAGCTACTTCTGGATTATCATTGTATTTACTAGACATTGCATTCATNGCATCAAACAAGCAGGAAAGNGTCCAATCCAACTCTTCTCCACCGCCAGCAAAAATTATATCTTGTTTTCCATACTGAATTAATTCNGATGCGTTTCCTATACAATGAGCTGAAGTTGAGCATGCGGAAGTAATTGAATAATTAACACCTTTGATTTTAAAAGGTGTTGCTAAGCATGCTGAGTTAGTTGAGGACATTCCGCGCGTTACCATGAAAGGTCCCATTCTTTTTGGTGAACCTTTTTCTTTAACAATGGTATGCGCATTAAAAAGATTTTTAGTAGATGGCCCACCAGANCCAACAATTAAACCAGTTCTTTCATTGGAAACCTCTTTTTCTTCCAAACCACTATCACCAATGGCTTGTGCCATAGCAATATAATTATAAGCTGCCCCATCACCCATAAATCTTAATTGTCTTTTATCTATATGATCCGAAAGAGAAATTTTCGGGTTACCATGTACTTGAGATCTAAATCCATTTTCAGCATAATCGTCAGAAAAAGTTATCCCCGACTTGCCNAGTTTTAGTGAATTTAAAACCTCTGCTTTATTTTCCCCTATTGAGGATACAATTCCTATACCTGTTATTACTACGCGACGCATTCGAATATTCCTAACTTGTTCTTTGCTTTATTCACTAAATAGCCCAACCCGCATATCAGATACTTTATAAATCTCTTTTCCATCTGCAAGCATAGAACCGTCAGCTATACCCATTTTAAGCCTTCTATCAATTACTCGTGTAAATTCTACAAGATAAGTCACAAGGGATGTTTTTGGAGTGACCATGCCTGAGAACTTTACCTCTCCGACTCCAAGAGCCCTTCCTTTACCTACCATTCCACGCCAACCTAGGTTAAAACCTGTCAACTGCCACAAAGCGTCTAAACCAAGACATCCTGGCATTACTGGATCGCCTTGAAAATGACACTCAAAAAACCAATGTGAGGGTTGTATTTGAAATTCAGCGACAACATGTCCTTTTGAAGCTTTTCCAGCATTATCTGAAATTTCTATTATCCTATCAAACATAAGCATAGGAGGCATTGGCAACTGTGGATTTCCTGGCCCAAACATCTCTCCTTTCGCACAACTTATTAAGCCATCATAGTCTATCTTCGATGGTCGATCAGTCATTTTGTTTCCCTATTTACCAAAACAGCTTTTTCTTGTATATATATGTTAGTAGGTTTTATATTTAGGAAGAAGATGCTTCTACGTTTAAATCGATTTCGTTGCACGGCAATACTANACTTAATGCATGCAAAATACAAATCTAAAAAAATTTGATNNTATTTGATGCTTAATAAATTTGAAAATAAGAATGTTGACCCAAACAAGATAGCCAATCAATGGCTAAGTAAAGCGAGCGTTAAACCAACAAAGCAAAGAGTTAAGATAGCTGAATACCTAGTTGGAAATGGTAAACACAAACATATAACCGCAGAACAGTTATTTGATTTGTGCAGAGCGGGTGATATAAATGTNTCTCTTGCTACTGTCTATAATACTTTGCATTGCTTCTGNAGTGCTGGACTTTTAAGCGAAGTCATAGTTGATGCCAATAGAAAATTTTTTTGTACCAGAGTAGATGATCANCCCCATTTCTTTTGGGAAGATACGGGCGAGCTTACTGATGCAAAAATAGATAATTTCCAAATAAAAAATTTACCACAGGCTCCAAAAGGATCAAAAATTTCTAAGGTAGACATAATTATTAGACTGAGCAAAGAAATAGAATAATTTGCTTTCCCTAAAAAATATGACTCGACTCTTGTATAGTTTAATTTTAATAAGAACAAAACATGAACAAAATTATAACCCTTAATGAAAAGACGTTTCTTATTTATATTCTTCCCATTCATGAATGCAGAAAATGTTGTTGNCCAAAGAAAGATCTTTTCAGAANGGCCAGTAATAGTTTCATATACAAAATCTGGCGTAGATTNCGTACACTGTGTAAATAAATCAGCGGCATATTTAGGCATTCACCCAGATATGCCATTAATTGACGCTGTTAATATCCAAAGCGAATGCACCATTACGAAAAGAAATTCACGTGATGAGAAATTTTTAATAAAAAGTTTTATAAAAAAACTCAAAAAATTCTCTCCTTGGATTTCAACAAAAAAAGAAAAGTCCCTACTTCTTAATATAACTGGCTGTAGCCATTTATTTGGTGGAGAAGAGCACTTGGCAAAAGAAATAATATTAGAAGTAAAAAAGATGGGCTTCACCTCTAATGTTGGCATAGGAAGCTCTCCATCGGCAGCTATATTGGCNGCCATTTTTAAAAACAACTACCACAAATCAATAGAAAAAAGCCACGAGGTATTGCCAGGAAATTATCTAAACCATGAAGCAAAAGTTAATCGATTCAATTCAAAAATTAGANCTAGTACAGTAAAGTATANTATAGAGGGTTGCTCCCCCCAAATCTTGGGAGAAAAAGCAGAATCTTTCATATCAGCATTGCCTGTCAATATACTTGACCTCAAAAATAAAGAATTAAATGAACTATATTTTTTAGGTCTTAAAAACATTTCTCATCTATCCAAATTAAAGCGCTACGACCTTTTAGAATACTTTGGCAAAGACCTCCTCAATAAATTAGACAGAACTCTAGGAGTTAGAAATGAGCCTATTTCACCTTTGGAGGAAAAATATAACCCGATTTATTGTAAGGATTTCATTCAACCAGTTATCTCAAAAAATAGATTAGTACTAGAACTTGAAAATATCATTAAAATAGCCCTTAGAAGACTCGGAGAAACTGATACTTTAATAAAAGAAATTGCAGTTACCTTTATTTCATCAAAATTGGAAAAGAAAGAAATAAATTTAATGCTGAAAACAGCAACGAAAGAAGTCGATTTTCTAATCTCATTGCTAAAAATTAAAGTTGATAGCATTCAATTTTTTTCAGACGTAAGAGAATTAAATTTATCAATAAAAGAATCAAAAAAAAATAATCCACTCCAATCTGATATGAAGTATTTTTCCATACCTCTTAAAGGAATAAAGAACATTAATTCAAATGGAAAATATGCGGAATTAATATCAAAAATTTCACTACGTATTGGATATAATAATATCCGAAAAATTTATCTAAAAAATACTCATATACCTGAGAAAGTTGCTTCCATAGTACCAATTGATACTAAAGTTAGTAATAGATCGTGGGAGAAATCGAGATCAACCTTACGCCCAATATATTTATTTTCGCCAAAAAAGATTGAAGTTGAAAAGTTTAAAAATAGCTCATTACCCAAAACCTGTATATTAAGTGGAGTGAAGAAACATATATCTGCAGCTTTTGGTCCAGATACAATAGCTCCAGAATGGTGGTGTCAGAACTCAACCTGGGAACTACATACAAGAGATTATTGGACCATAGAACTTTTAGAAGGTGAAAAATTTTGGATTTTTGAATTAAAGAATGGAAAACTCTCAAATCAATGGTACATACATGGAAATTTTTGCTAGTATAAAAATGAAAACTAAGTTCTATATTATCCTTTCCCTATTTAAGAATTAATATAATGAAAAACGTTAAACAAATTCATACTGATCAAAATGTTTCCCAGTCTATAGGACTGGACATAGCATTAATATTATCAAAATTAATAACTGGAAAATCTAACTTGCACTATGGGATATGGGATGNCTTAGAGGTTACCATGGGAAATTTATGCTTAGCGCAGGAAGCTTACACTAAAAATTTGTTCAATTATCTTCCTAAAAAGAAAAGCATGAAAATACTTGATATTGGAGGAGGAGGAGGAGAAACAGCAAAAAAACTCTTAGATGAAGGGCACGAAGTAGATATAGTAGTGCCAAGTGAAGAGCTTGCAAAGGAAGCAAAAGAAACTACCAAAGGAAATGCAGATATATATCAGACAATCTTTGAAGACTACATACCAAAAAATAAAAAATTATACGACGTCTGCTTGTTTTCTGAAAGCTTCCAATACATACCTATGGATATTTCTTTACCAAAAGCGTCTGCCCTTCTAAACAAAACAGGTATAATATTAATATCTGATTGCTTTAGGTCAGAAGCTTTCAAAAAATCTAAAACCCGTCAGCCTGGAGGTGGTCACAGTATAACTGAAATGGAAGAAAAATTAGTAAAATTTTCATTAAAAATAATAAATAGAAAGGACATAACACAATCTGTAGCACCCTCAATAGACCTAGAGCAGAAAACATTTAATGCCTTTGGAGAAATAATAATGCGATTATCAAAATCANTAAAAGAAAAGAAAAATATATTATTTTATCTACTGAAGATGTCCTACAAGCTCTTTTTAAAAGAACGGCGCAGGAAAGACTTGGAAAGTCGATTATTTAATAAAGGCAGAACTTCTCAACTATTCATGACTTATAATAAATATATAATATTTAAGCTTAAGCCGCCACAAATTTAAGGATGGCATTTAGTGAATTATGTACAACAACAAACTTCACATTTCTCACTGGAGCTAGCCACCCTGAGGAATATGTAAAAAGAGCATTTGAGCTGAATCTAAAATCGATTGCGATTACAGATGTGAATTCAGTAGCAGGAGTTGTTAGAGGCCATAAAGAACTAGTAAAAATAAAAAATACCCTATCAGAAAATCAGCCTATTTCGTCCAGAATGATTCACAATAAAGATGAGAAAAATTCTGTTCCCAAACTTATTCCGGGGNCATGCTTAAAAACAAATTCAGGAATTCTTATAACTGCATTGCCAGTTAATAAAAATGGCTGGGCTGAGCTCTGCTCCTTACTATCTAAAGGATACAAATATTCAAAAAAAGGTGAATGTANTATCAGCATGAAAGAAATAGTAACTCTNTCTNAAAACTTAACTCTATTGCTGCACCCACCGAGAAATTTAGCCACATCATTTTACAAGAAAATTTGGTTAAAAGATGCAAAATTTTTCTCAACCCAATACAAAAATGGATATATTGTTTTATCCCCTAAATATGATGATATGGATAAATTTTACTTCAAAGAAGTAATAGAGATAGGCAAAAAATTGAACCTTCAACCTATAGCCTCCTCCAATCCAATAATGCACGATAGTACTAGGCGCGAACTGGCAGATATTTTAACATGTATAAGGTTGAAAAAAATAATTCATGAGATTGAATATGAGGCCCTTAAAAATTCTGAACTTTGTTTAAAAAGTCCAGAAGAAATTAATAAAATATTTTATCACCACTCTAATGCCATACAAAATGCTAACTACGTAGGCAGGCAGTGTAATTTCTCGTTAGATGAAATAAAATATAACTATCCATCAGAAATTTTCCAAAATGAAACACCTATAAATCGCCTCAAAAGGTTAACAAAAAAGGGTTTAAAAAAAAGATACCCAAATGAAATTCCTAAACAAGTTTCTAAACAATCAAAAAAAGAATTAACCTTAATAGAGAACCTTTCTTATGAGCCATATTTTCTAACAGTATATGACTTAGTGAAGTTTGCTCAAAAAAAGAAAATTTTGTGCCAGGGCAGAGGATCAGCAGCAAATTCTATTGTTTGCTATGCCTTAGGTATAACCTCTGTAAGTCCAGAAGTTGGCTCAATGGTTTTTGAAAGATTCGTTTCTGAAGCCAGAAATGAACCCCCAGACATTGATATAGATTTTGAACATGAAAGAAGAGAAGAAATAATAGAATATATATATGATAAATATGGAAGGGATCGAGCTGGCATTTGTGCAACTGTAATCCATTATAGAAAAAAGCTTGCTGTTAGGGATGTGGGGAAAGCAATGGGGCTTTCAGAAATTCAAAAATCATATATTTCAACATACTTTAATAATTTAAGCACAATAGATCTTAAAAAAGAAAATAATGATATTAAAAATGCAGATATACAAATTTTAAAATCCATTGATCTAATAACTGAAATTATTGGATTTCCCCGTCACCTTGGCCAACACACAGGCGGATTTGTCATAACAGAAGAAAAACTAAATACCTTAGTACCAATAGAAAACACTGCAATCAAAGGTCGCACAATGATATCTTGGGATAAGGAGGATATCGATACATTAGGTATATTGAAAGTTGATATTCTAGCGTTAGGGATGCTTACATGTATTCGAAAAGCATTTGAATTAATAAAAGAAACGGCAAAGCATGAATATACCTTATATACAGTTCCCCAAGAAGATTTGAAGGTATACGAAATGTTATGCAACGCAGATAGCATAGGTGTTTTTCAAGTAGAAAGCAGAGCACAAATGAATTTCTTACCTCGTCTTAAACCAAAATGTTTTTATGACTTGGTTATTCAAACTGCAATAGTAAGGCCAGGACCTATCCAAGGAAAAATGATACATCCTTATTTAAGAAGGAGGTCAGGAAAAGAAAAACCTGTCCTTCCAGAAGGAAAGCTTGGAAATGTACTCGGCAAAACCCTTGGCATACCTCTGTTCCAGGAACAAGCCATGCAAATTGCCATTATAGGAGCAAATTTTACGGCTGAGGAAGCTGATAGATTACGAAGAAGCTTAGCGACTTTTAAAAAGACAGGAGAGATCAGTAAATTCAGAAAGAGATTTATAAAAGGAATGACTCAAAATGGATACAGCTTGGAATTTAGTAAAAATTGCTTCAATCAGATTGAAGGTTTCGGAGAATATGGGTTTCCAGAAAGTCACGCTGCAAGTTTTGCTTTTCTTGTATATGCATCTGCATGGATAAAATTCCATTATCCAGCTATCTTTACTTGTGCAATTTTAAATTCACAACCAATGGGATTTTATGCTCCGTCACAGATAATTAGAGATGCAAAAGAACATGGGGTAAGCATTCACCAACCATGCATAAATAATAGCGTTTGGGATAATAGGGTAATAAAAAATAAGATTACTGGCAAACTTGATTTGCAGTTGGGTTTCAGGCAAATTAAACAATTTTCAAAAAAATATGCTGAGATCATCATTTCTAAAAGGAAATATAAATATGAGAGTATAAATGACATATTAGAATTAAAAACTGTTCCGCTCTCGGTTTTAAATTTGCTCGCAAAAGCAGATTGTTTCGCGGTTTTAAATTTGAGTAGAAGGGATGCCAGTTGGAAACTTAAATTTTTAAAAAATAATGATCTTCCACTATTTCAAAAGAATATGAAAATATATGGAAATAAAGATGCAAAACTACCAGAAATGACCCTAGGCGAAGAACTTATAGAAGATTATAAATCTTTAAAACTAAGCCTTAAAGCACATCCGGTCTCACTTATAAGACACATAATAACACCTGAGGCCGCCTGAGATATGTAGTAATTAACCACAATAGACTTGAACAATTTTTTGAGAATTATCTAGAATTAAATTCAATCTATTTGCAACAAACCCCTCAGCTTTCTCCTCACCTAAATAAAAAAGCCTTGTATTATATGGGTATTCAATTGCCGCAATCGCACTTTTAGGCTGGCCAATCAAAAATAAAAATGTTTCTGCCAAACATTCATGCTCTGGTTGCCCCAATTTAGGCTTAGGAGCTAACTTCAAAACTATTAATTCAATATTATCCTCAGCTACTCCCTCAATCGGAATATCCTCAATAATATTCGACATATTTGTTGTTTGAACTGGTGCAGACGAATTACAAGACACAAATCCAACCAGAAAAATTGAAAGAAATATTACTCTAAATATCATAAATACCCCACACCAAATAATTTTAATCAAGAACTCAATCTATTCTGTATCAAACTCTCTACTACAGAAGGATCAGCTAAAGTCGAAGTGTCACCGAGTTCATCAAATTGATTTTCTGCTATCTTCCTTAAAATTCTCCTCATTATCTTACCAGAACGTGTCTTCGGCAGTCCTGGCGCCCATTGAATGACCTCAGGCTTTGCTATTGCTCCGATTTCCTTACTGACCCAATTTTTTAATTCATCTTTCAATTCATCTGAAGGCTCCTTACCACTCATCAATGTTACAAAGGCATAAATGCCTTGACCTTTAATTTTATGTGGAAACCCAACCACAGCACTTTCCGAAACTGAAGAATGTGCCACTAACGCACTTTCAACTTCTGCTGTTCCCATCCGATGGCCAGAAACATTAAGAACATCGTCTACCCTACCAGTAATCCAATAATACCCATCTTTATCCCTCCGACAGCCGTCACCAGTAAAATAATATCCAGGATAATCTTTAAAGTAAGTATCAACGAACCTTTCATGATCTTTATATACTGTCCTCATTTGTCCAGGCCAACTATCTTTTATAGCTAATACGCCTTCACATTCTGTCTCCTTAATTTCCTGACCTGTCTTTGGATCGATAATGACAGGTTTTATTCCAAAAAAAGGTAATGTTGCAGATCCAGGTTTAGTTGTAGTAATACCAGGGAGAGGCGAAATTAATATTCCACCAGTTTCTGTTTGCCACCAAGTATCCACAATTGGACAATTACCCTTACCTACAACCCTATTATACCATTCCCAAGCTTCTGGATTAATAGGCTCCCCCACAGATCCAAGCAACCTTAATTTTGATAAATCCGACCTGTCTACGAATCTATCACCAAGTCCCATTAACGCCCTAATAGCTGTGGGTGCAGTATAAAACTGAGATACTTTATACTTTTCACATATTTGCCAAAATCGTGATGCATCCGGATATGTTGGAACTCCCTCAAACATAACTGTTGTTGCGCCATTAGACAAAGGTCCATAAACAATGTAGCTATGGCCTGTAACCCACCCAACATCTGCAGTACACCAATATATGTCACCATCTTTATAATCAAAGATATACTTGTGAGTCATGGATGCATAAAGCAAATAACCTGCAGAAGAATGTTGCACCCCTTTTGGTTTCCCGGTTGATCCTGAAGTATAAAGAATAAAAAGTGGATCCTCTGCTTGCATTTGCTCAGCAGCACAGCTTTCAGAACTGCTTTTCATAAGATCCTCGTATCGATAATCCCTTCCACTAAGCATTGGCACACTACTACCCGTACGAGGAACAACAATTGTTTTTACACCCTTTAAATCTTTTAATGCTTGATCTACATTCAACTTAAGAGGTGTTACTTTTCCTCCTCTCGGAGCTTCATCAGCTGTGATGACTAAAGAAGCTTCGCAGTCTTGAATTCGTGCAGAAAGAGCATCTGGGCTAAAGCCTGCAAAAACAACCGAATGAATTGCACCTATCCTAGCTGAAGCTAGCATCGCATATGCTGCTTCTGGTATCATAGGCATATAAATAATGATCCTATCACCTTTCCTTACGCCTAAAGCCTTATAGGAATTAGCTAACTTGGAAACATTCTTGTGAAGTTCATTATATGTTATAAACTTACTGTCTGTTGGCTCATCTCCTTCCCAAATTATTGCTGTATCGTTACCTTTAGCTTCAAGGTGGCGATCTACACAGTTTTCACAAACATTCAAGACTCCGTCCTCAAACCACTTTATTGATACGTGAGGGAAAGAAAAATCTACATTCTTAACTTTTGAATAACCTTTTATCCAGTTTAATCTATGCCCTTGCTGTCTCCAAAACTCTTCCGGATCTTCATTAAATTGACCATGCATGGAATTAAACTCATTCTCTTGCAAAACTGCATTATTGCTAAATTCTTCTGATGGCAAATAAGTTTTTCCGGACATATTTTTTTCCTATTTATAAATTAATGCTATAAAATTTTTGCAACCGCATTTGCAAGAACATTGACACTTTTCTCATTTAGGCCAGCTATATTTATTCTACTATCGCCTACCATATAAATTGCATGGTCCTNCCTNAGTANNTCAACCTGGCCTTTCGTTAACCCCAGCCTAGAAAACATTCCTTTATGCTCACCTAGAAANGCAAACCTATCGCTATTTGTTGCCCTCTTCAATGCATCGCGCAAACCTAAGCGCAAATNAGTAATAGAAGACCTTATATCCTGAACCTCTTCATTCCACTCTGCTCTCAAACCTGAATCATTTAAGATTGTGTTTACAACAGTTGCCCCCCAGTCAGGAGGAAAAGAATAAGTCAATCTATTAACCGATTTAAGGTTGTCCGAAGTTAAAGACAGCACTTTCTTATTTTCATTTAGATAGAGTGCAACTCCTACACGATCACGATACAAACCAAAATTTTTAGAGCAGGAAGCAGCTATAATTAATTCTGGAACTAATCCTGCCATTCTTCTTAGCCCTAAAACGTCTTCTTCAAGCCCATCTCCAAAACCCTGATAAGCTAAATCAACCAAAGGTATGATTTCATTCTTTAGACATAGCNGAGAAATGGAATCCCATTCACCANCACTTANGTTTGCCCCTGTCGGNTTATGGCAACATCCATGAAGCAAAATAACGTCATTACATTTNGCCTCTGCAAGATCACTCATCATGCCGTCAAAATCAATACTNCCAGTCTCTTCAGAAAAATATCTATAATACCTAAATTCTATTCCCAAATGTCGCAGCATAGAGGGATGGTTAGGCCAAGTTGGATTTGAAATCCAAACTGTTATATTTGGATTAGCTGCTCTCAAAAGCANAAACATTTGGTGAAGAGAGCCNGTGCCTCCTGGCGCCTGGGCTCCCACAAAATTCTCNGACCGCAAGGNATCAGAAAGTATTAGATTCTTCATTGACTGAACAAAGTNTAAATTTCCTAGCAAGCCAACATAACTTTTGGAAACCTGACTTTCCAGNAGAAGCGCCTGAGCCTTCTTTACAGCACCCATTATAGGTGTCACTCCAGATTGATTTTTGTAGACACCCACACCTAAATCAACCTTTGTGGNCCGATTATCACTAGCAAATTGCCCCATCAAGGCAATAATATTATCAGCAGGTTGTTCTTTTAATAATTCTAACATTTTNACCCAATCTCTTATTTGGCAAGGGAAATTCCTTCAGTGGCTTCCCTGTCATTAAAAAGAATACGNGTATGTTTTTCAACCCTTATGATTTGAAAGCCATATTTTTTATAAAGTGTTAGTGCCCTTTCATGGTCAAGAGTATTCGTATTNACAAGCATTTTTTTTATATCTCTATTCCATGCAGTAAGAATTGCATATTTTATCATATAAGAGCCGAGTCCNTTACCTATATAATCTGGAATAAGNCCAAAGTAGGACAAATCACAAATTTTATTAATTCGAAAATCTAAAACAAAAAATCCTGCTAAAGATCTATCAAAGTATAACTGGAAAACTTTGACACTGTCATGCTCTAAAAATGACTCGACTTCCTCTTTCCCCTTTAGAAACTGATCGGTCCATTCATAATTTTTTCCTACTTTTTCATATAATGCAAGAAAAGCCTCTACGGAAATTTCTGAACTTTCTGTAACTTCAATTTCATGGAGTTCATTAAATAATGGCCAGTCAAAATTTGGTGCTGAATCCATTGAAAGATATGAAACATAATATCCTACCTTTTGACCTGCAGATATTTTCATTACTATTTTTCTACATCAAGGTTTTTCTTGCTACCCCATTCACACCAAGACCCATCGTAAAGGGAAACTTTTTTTGCCCCCAATTTTTCCAAAGCAAGGTTTAAAATNGCAGCAGTNACTCCAGAACCACAAGAGGTAATTATGGCTTTATCTAGATCAATACCAGAACTATCAAAGATATTCTTTAAGTCCAAATTCGCTTTTAAAGTCCTGTCTTCATTTAGTAATTCCGAAAAGCATATATTAATGGCACCGGGAATGTGCCCACTTTGCAATCCNGGCCTTGGCTCAGGAGCCGTCCCCAAAAATCTCTCAGGTGCTCTTGCATCTATGATTTGGGCTGTGCCTTTAAGTGAAGCTTCCAAAACATCTTTTAAATTGGAAATCATTAAAGAATTTTTGCGCGCAGTGAAATGATAATTNTGAATCGATTTCGTTCTATTGCTAACTTGAAATCCTTCTTCTTTCCACTTAGGCAATCCACCATCTAAAACTGCAATGTCTGCAAATCCGAAAACTCTAAACATCCACCATNCCCTTGCTGCTGAGAANAACCCATCCCCATCATAAACAATTACCCTGTGNCCATCTCCAATACCAAGNGCCTTTACTCNNGAAGCAAATTTTTCAGGACTTGGNAGCATATGAGGCAANTCACTATCTAGATCACAAACCTCATCTATATCAAAAAACATTGCTCCCGGAATGTGGCAATNATCAAATTCAATTTCTGGTTTTCTATTCTCTTTTGGGAGGTACCAACTTGCATCTAATATTTTAATATCTGGAGCTTCCAAATGATTTTTTAGCCATTTAGTTGAAACCAGTAAATTATCTTCATTCATATTTTAATTCCTAATTAAGAATTATTTAACACCATTTCTTCAGCATCNTTAAGAGAAACGCTAACCAACTGGCTAACACCCTTTTCNACCATTGTNACACCCATAAGTCTATTCATTTTTGACATAGTGATTGCATTATGGGTNACTACCAAGAATTTTGTATCTGTTTTTTTNACCATTTCGGCAAGNAGGTCACAAAATTTAACAGTATTGGAATCATCAAGCGGAGCATCAACTTCATCAAGAATACAAATAGGACTTGGATTAGCCATAAANACTGCAAAAATTAGAGATAANGCTGTTAGTGTTTGNTCCCCTCCAGAAAGAAGAGATATCGCTGCCANCTTCTTTCCTGGCGGCTGACAAAAAATTTCNAACCCAGCTTCTAAAGGATCTGCACTTTCAACCAAGGTAAGCATTGCTTCACCACCACCAAACAAATCTTTAAAAAGCACTTTAAAATTTGCATTCACCTCCTCAAAAGCATTTTTCAACCTTTCCCTTCCCTCTTTATTTAAATCTGCAATGCCAGACGACAATTTNGATAATGCCCCAGACAAATCATCCCTCTCAACCTTTAAAGAAGAAAATTGATCCAGCAATTCAGTAGAATCCTCATCCGCTCTAAGGTTTACAGCACCAAGACTTTCCCTTTTCCTCTTAAGTGAAAAAATATCCTCTTCTATANCCTCTATAGAAGGAAGCGTATCAAAGTTGGAGCCAATTTGTTCTCTGAGCTTATCAGGGGTAAGACCGAGATTTTCATCTATTTCGGNTTCCATCTGTCTTAACTTATCCTTAATATTTTGGCTATTTGCCTCNATTGTGGCCCTTTTCTCTCTCTGGTTTGAAACTTCTCCTTCTAAATTTTTTTCCTGCTCAAAGCAGAACTTTAAATTTTGTTCTGCCTCATACAACTTATTTGAAGCATCAGCATGGGTCCCCCTTATTTCAGAAATACTTTCAATCAAGGATCGCTTTTTATCCTTAATTTCATCAGGTTTTTTCCTAGCATCCAAGAGCTCCTTAGCTAAATTTTCTTCCCTCTTAGTTAACTCTACTTTTCTACCCTCAGCTTCAGAAAGTCTATCTACCCAGCCACTATATTCGATAGCAACTTCTGCAACTCTTTCTTCTTGTGATATNCGTTTAAGATTACTTTGGTCAAAATCAGTTTTCTTTTCTCCAAACTCTACCCTTAAGGTTTCTACTTTTTCTCTCTTTCCCTCATACCCAATTCTTACGCTTTCAAGTTCAGAAACTAATGTCTCTCTCAAAGGCAAATCATTNCCGACCTCACCAACTAATTCAAGATCCTTCTCTTTTATAGATATACTCTCCTTNAGAACCTTATTTTTTTCNCCTAAATTGCTTAATTCTGCCTCTTTTTTNCTAATTAAAAGAANCATATCATCAATCTCATTNCTTAACTTTGAAAAATCGTTTTGNGATTGCATTTTCTNTGCAGATAATCGAANCAAATTTTCATTAGATATCTCATATTCCTGACTAAGAGTGTGTATAGNAGAATTCACTGCTTCGAGCTTTTCTTCNGATATTTTAAGCTTATTCTTGCGATCCAAATTTACTTCAGGACTGGACTTGGAAGTCTGATTATATTTTACGAATCCATCCCATCTCCAGAAATTTCCCTCTCGACTNACAAGNACTTGACCCATTTTTAANGATTTCTGCAGGCTATTTCCAAGTTCATTTTCAACTAACCCTATAGATTTTAATTTAACTCTTAGAATCTCAGGCGCATCTATCAAATCGGCAAAACTTTTTATACCTTCTGGCAATAGGATCTCATTTTCTAAAGAATCCATTAATTTCCATCCAGACTCTCCGTCGCTTTTTATTTCAGGATATTCTAATTCTTCGTCGAGAATGGAAGAAAGAGCCTTTATATATTCCTGTTTTATTTGAAGTCGATCAGCCAACTGACCATCACTTCTTATATTCTCTTTTACAGAATTTCTAAGCCCCAAACATTCTGCATTCAAGAAAGACTGGTCACCCTCTAGTTCAGATATCTTATCCTTTAAATTTTTTACAGTTTCTGTAGCCTTATTACTCTCCAATTCATCAGACTGAAGCCGCTCACTAATCTCCTTAAACTTTTCACGCGCCTTTGAAATTTCTTGATTTGTATCTTCCAGACTCCTTTCTACATTTTTTCTAGTTTGAATATTTTCATCAAGGCTTGATTTCAGCTCTTGTAAGTCAAATCGAAGTTTCTCCGAGCGTTCCTTTGTCTGACTTTCTCTATTATCAAAAGCATTAAGTCTTTCCTGTANTCGGGCGAACTCTTCACCCAAAGCTTCAAGATCTTTTTCATCAGTCCTTAGATCCAATTCCAATCTTTCTACAAGACTTCGCAATACTTCTTCTTTTNCAACATCAATGGTAGCGTTTTCTAACTTTTTCTTTTCCTCTTCTAACCTTTGCTTTTCCCTAACAGCATCCTTTAGAAGACTTTCCTCTCTTTCTTCATTTATTTTTAGCTGCCTAATACTTTCTTCCTTGGATTTTATTGATGCCAGAGAACTTTGCTCCTGTTCATCAAGAGTTGAAAGTTGAGCATTACGCTTAGCAAGTTCTCCCGCAAAACTAGCTTCCGCTGTCCGCAAAGGTTTAATATCATCTTCTGATTTTATTCTTTTCTGAGAAGCTGAAGAAGCTAAAGCGACACTTTTTGCCAATTCACCAGTAATCCTAGAAAGCTCTTGGTTCGACTTACCCACCGCCTCCTCTGCCTCCTTAAACTTTAAATAGGAAAGCAATGCCTCTAGCTCTCTAATTTTTAAACCTAGGTCTTTATATCTTTTTGCTTGCCTTGCCTGCCTTTCGAGCGCTTTTATTTGAATTTCCAACTGGTCGATAACATCTGAAACTCTAGATAAGTTAAGCTCCGTACTATTCAATTTTAATTCTGCCTCATGCCGTCTCTGGTATAAACCGGAAATTCCTGCTGCCTCTTCTAAAATTCTCCTCCGATCTCTCGGCTTTGCATTAATTAACTCGGTAACCTGCCCTTGTTTTACTAAAGAATTTGACTGAGNNCCGGACGAAACATCAGCAAACAAAATTTGCACGTCTCGTGCTCTAAANTCTTTCCCGTTTATCTTAAAATTTGAGCCTAGATCTCTTGCAACCCTTCGCACAATTTCAATTCTTTTTTCTCTATTGAAATCCTCTGGAGCTGAGAAATCTGAATTATCTAAAGTTAAAGCTACTTCTGCATAACTCTTTGCTGGACGTGTGCCGGCCCCAGCAAAAATAATATCCTCCATACCTCCTCCTCTCATTGAGGTAGGACGACTTTCTCCCATAACCCACTGGATAGCATCAAGAACATTTGATTTACCACAACCATTAGGGCCTACTATTCCTGTTAGGCCACTCATAATGGGCAACTCAGTTTTATCCACAAAACTCTTAAACCCGTTTAATCTTAAATTGTTGAATTTCAATTCATTTGCCCAGAAAAATTAAGGTCATAATTTATAATACATTAAACGCATAAAAACTTGTTATTTACATATAATGCAACCCAAAACAATTTCTTTTTTACACAACTGACGAATATATGAATAAAATCTTGGTTAAAAAATTATTTCATGTAGAAAAGTCATAAAAGATTTCTTTCTCCCAATTAAATTTCTTTGAAACAAGGAATTAAACATATGAAACTCAATAANAATGTCAAAAGAAAATAACTTAAAACTCGGCATTCCTTTAATGCTCCTAACTACTCTAACTTTTGCTACGCAAGATAGCTTTTCNAGACTTTTGGCATCTGAATACAATGTAATAGTTGTGGTAGCTATTAGATATCTTTTCTTTTCTTTTTGCATTCTTTTAGTTTGTTTGCGATATCCAGAAAAGATGAAGAAAGCTCTAAAAACAAGACATCTTTACTTNCAAATTTTAAGAGGCCTATTATTGGCAATGGAAGTCTGTGTAATGGTATTTTCTTTTACTCAGCTCGGCCTAGCAAAAAGTCATGCCTTTTTCTCATGTTATCCTTTGATGGTATGTGTTTTATCTGTGCCCATTCTACATGAAAAGATTGGCGTCTTTAGATCTATTTCAGTTTTTTTTGGCTTTGTAGGTACAATAATCATATTACGACCCGGTACTACATCTTTCTCCATCGAATACTTTATACCCTTGCTTTCAGCATTTCTTTTTGCATTCTACAGCGTTATAACACGTTATGTTTCTGATGAAGACTCAACCGAAACAAGTTTATTCTGGGTAGGAATAGTAGGGGCGATTTTCATGACAACGTTAATACCATTTTACTGGGAGCCTATTAAAGGTTTTGATATTTTATGGCTAGCAATGCTTTGCTTTATCGCAATTCTGGGNCATTTCCTGTTAATTAAAACACTTGAAATATCCGAGGCCTCTAAAGTTCAACCTTTCGCATATTTTCAAGTTGTATTTGCAACACTCTTTGGCATTCTACTATTTTCCGAAAGCATAGATTTATTAACGGTCGTAGGAACGGCAGTCATAATTTCCAGTGGCATATTAATGTACTTGAAAGAATTAAGCCAAAGACCGACCGGCTAGTCTGCACTAAACAAAAATTCTTGGTCAAGGGAGTCAAGCNTGAGACTTCCTCCTCTTAGTATTCCTTCATACATAGTTATTGCNGCCAGTACTCTTGAAACATAACCTCTGGTNTCATCAAAAGGGATGCATTGAATCCAGTTCAACATATCAATTTCATTTTCTCTTGGATCTCCATATATCTTCAACCATTCATTTACGCGACCTGGNCCTGCATTATAACCAGCTAGAGCCAGAGGAAGACTATAATCATATCTCTTCATCAGTTTTTTTATATAATTGGCACCAAGTTTCACATTATATTTCCAATCCACCCTTAAACGGCTGGGCAAATAGGGCAAACCCAACTCAATTGCCATCATCTCAGCAGTTTTTGGCATCAATTGCATCAACCCTTCAGCACCTGTAGAGCTTCTTGAACCTATATAGAATTTACTCTCTTCTCTAGCTATTGCTAAATATAAAGGCTCTATAGTACTATCTGAAACTTCCCAAAAACTTGGTATAGGATAATTTTCATTAACAGCATTTTCTCTTAAGGTTTTCGACTTACTAACTATTGAGATTACTGACATATGATGACCAGTGCTATTTAATGATTTTATCAAATCAGCTTTTTCCTGAGCGTTTAGAAATTTAGCTGAATTTTGAAAGAACCAGTCACCCAAAACTGTCCTTCTTGCATAGCTCAATAATAATCCCAATCTAACCGTATCCAGTGTTAAAATAGAACCAAAAATAGGAGGATNTTTAGGCTCAATTACCGAAAGTACATCATCTTCTCCTATATTTAATATTTCATAAGATACTTGGCCATGAATAGTATCAATATATTCAGATGCCTCTAAAAAAGCAGATTTTGATTCTTCATCCCTATTCATCGCTTCAAAAGTTTTACCAAGAAAATACTTTACTTTGGCTTTAGACTCTGAAGAGCCAGCCACTTCATATGAGTTCTGAAAATGTGAAAGAGCCAGCTCATATTTATTGAGATAATAGTAAGCTATAAACCCTGCCATCCACTCTAACTGATAATAATTTCTGTCCGTTTGTTGCAAATAATGGTTCCTTGCTATCTCGTATGCATCCAGAGTTTTTGACTTCGCTAAATTGTGCTTCACCAGTCGGGATCTATAATGGGACCATTTATTAGCTCTGCCAAGAATTCCTAAACCTTGCTTAGAGTTAGCTAAAATATATTCACTTGCTGAATCCAAAAAGTTCTTACTTATTCTATATCTGAATCTATCAAAAATAACGCCGGGATGGTTTGCNTCTTTTATAGTTAAATNAGACAAATATTTCGTCACNTTTTTTTCCTGCTTTTGAAGTTTCAATCGAACTATATCTGTATTAGACATTTTGTATTTGCTAATTTTAACTAGCTGCTCAACGGCTGAAGTTTTTCTGTTCCACAAGAGTTCCTCAACTCTTTTAGAATATTTTAGATCATATTTTTTCAAAAATTTTTCTGTGAACTCCTTAAAGCTAACATCGGAAAATTCAACAATAAGCCATTGCTCGAATAAAGACTGTAATGTCTCTTCAGTCTCTCCAATTCGGGAAATGATTTCAGCAAACAAGAATAATCCCTCACCTGTTTGAGGTCGGTTTTCAGGGAAAAGCACCAAAATACTTTCGTCTATACTAATTCTTTTTTTCCTATAATCCTCATAAATTCTCCTTTCAGCCTTTAGCCTCAATAACCTCATTCCTGGCCAATGAGGGTTTTCTTTTATAAAATTAATGTACTCTAATTTTGAACCCTCCCCGTCTCGCAACTTCAGCCACTGTATTAAATCTTGAACCGAATCATCAGATATTCCTTCAACAAGATCAAAAGAATTATTCCACATACCAGCATCAGAATATACCATAGCATCAGACAGTTTTTTTGAATCAATTTTGATATTTGCAGCATCCAAATTTAGCGTTGAAATGAACAAAAATAGTATAGTTTTAATACTAATAATTTCGTTTATTTTTTTGCTTTTCGTGTGGTTATAAGCAATCAGAATTAGAGCTAAAAAAAATTTCGTCAAAAAAAACATTTAATCATTCAAAAGATTTGGATAAAAGGAATAGGTTATGTAGAATATATCATTTATTTTGGAGCTGTAGCAAGAATGTTTAAAGGATCTATCCCGGCATTAATAACCCCATTCAAAGATAACAAAGTGGATCTAGAAACCTTAGAAAAGCTGGTAGAGTGGCATATATCTGAAGGAAGTCATGGACTAGTTGCTGTAGGGACAACTGGAGAGAGCCCGACCCTTTCACACGAAGAGCATAAAATTGTTGTGGAATCCGTAGTCAAAACAAGTGCAGGTCGGATACCAGTTATAGCTGGAGCGGGATCCAATAACACCGCAGAATCAACTGATCTAATGAGATTTGCAGAAGAAATTGGCGCCGATGGCGCCTTGGTTGTCACACCTTATTATAATAAACCAAACCAAAAAGGTCTGATTAACCATTACCAGCTCCTGCACGATTCCTGCACCCTTCCTATTATCATATACAATATACCTGGCCGCTCAGTTATTGATATGTCCCTTGAAACAATGGCCACACTTTCAAAAATGCCTAGAATCGTTGGCGTAAAGGATGCGACGGGTGACGTAGGTAGAGTTTCTGATACTAGAATTTCTTGCGGNAAGGATTTTATACAGCTTTCTGGAAATGATGAGATTGCTCTCGGATTCAATGCGCATGGGGGCGTAGGTTGCATATCAGTGATAGCAAATGTTGCCCCCAGACTTTCTGCTGATTTTCAAAATNTTATGCTTGAAGGTGATTATAAACAGGCCCTAGAAATGCAAGACAAGCTGATTAAACTTCATAGGGCAGCATTTTTGGAACCAAATCCTTGCCCAATCAAATATTCCCTTTCAAAACTTGGTCTTGTAAATAATGAAGTAAGATCTCCTCTCGTTACAGTTGACAAAGAAACTGAAAAATTAATGGATGATGCCTTGAGGTTTGCTGGCATTATATAATTGGATATGCCTAAGAAACACCAAAATTCTGTATCGTCTCCAACAATAGAAAACCGAAAAGCTAGGTATAATTTTTTTATTGAAGATAATATAGAATGTGGGATTGTACTCGAAGGTTCAGAAGTTAAATCTTTAAGAGGTGGTAAAAGCAGCATAAGTGAAAGTTATGCTTCAGTTGAGCATGGAGAGCTTTGGTTGATAAATAGTTTCATTCCAAATTATTCCCATGCAAAAACGTTCACACATGAAGAAAAAAAACCTAGGAAACTCCTTGTCAGTAAGAAGGAACTTTCAAGGTTGTGGCAGGCGATTGGCAGGGATGGTATGACCCTGGTTCCTTTAAAAATGTATTTTAATCAGAAAGGTCGAGTAAAACTTCTTTTGGGGTTAGCCAAAGGAAAACGAGCTCCAGACAAACGCGAAGTAGAGAAAGCAAGAGACTGGAAAAAACAAAAGGCCAGACTTTTGAAAGAGAGGAGCTAAAGTAAGCTATACTTCCAC
This sequence comes from Paracoccaceae bacterium, assembly GCA_002725175.2. GTDB lineage: Bacteria > Pseudomonadota > Alphaproteobacteria > Rhodobacterales > Rhodobacteraceae > CACKLF01. The sequence continues at coordinate 24,887 of PBQX02000023.1, read as the reverse complement.
ATTTTCAATATACACAACCTTGTTCAGGATTAACCTGAATGGTACTAGTGAAACAAAAACTATCCCTAACTTAATAATGAAATCAGCAACTGATAGNCTNAACCAGAANGGCACTTCTGGGCCCCAACCGAGAAGCGGACTAGTAGTATTTGCCCATGATACATCATTTGAAGGTTCCAAAAATGAAAAGTTTGAATCAAATGCAACGGAAAAAAATAGCAATGTATCAANAGAGCCCCCTATAATGGAAGAAAATAAGGGTGCCCTCCACCACTGGNTTTTGGAAAAAAATAAATAAAATAACTTAATATCCAGTAATTGAGAAAGCAAAAATGCAGCACCTGAAGCAATCGCAACTCTTAAAGTTACAAGTGGCCCAAACTCTCCATAAATTTGTGTTCCTATTAAGGAACCCAAAATACCTGTAAAAAATCCTATTAAAACGATTAATCGTGCAACCTTAGATCCATATAATCTGTTAGANAGATCAGTAATTAAAAAAGCGAAAGGATATGTGAAAGCAGCATATGTAAGCCATTCACCTAGCAAAAAATGCACTAAAATGTTAGACAATATAACTATTGCAGCCATCGATAAAACTGCCAGATATATCCCTGCTCTAAAAGTCANGATGAACCCCAAATTATTTTTTTAAAGGTGTATCGAAGTAACCTTAGCTTTTCAACCTTATTCCTAAAGAATTCAAATGGTCCCTGAGCCTTTGAGGGTTCGTGAATCTATGAACTATCCATCCCCGTTCTGACGCTGCTCTGCAATTGTCAATTCGATCATCTACGAAAAATAATTCACCAGACCGAAAGCCGGACTTTTCTTCCACAAGCTCATAAATCTTTTCATTTGGTTTCACTAATCCAAGATAACCAGAAATAAAGCAAAAATTAAAAGATTTAAGTTCTGGGTAAAAATGGCATGCAAGTTCAAAAGTCTCCTTCCCNAAATTTGACAAAGCATAAACTGGACTACCCATTTGCTTGAGTTCCTCAAGCACTAACCATGTGCCGGTAATTTTAGGTTGAAACATCTGTATCCAATTATCTCTCCAATCTAATAATACTTCCTCAAATTTAGGGTACTTATTTATATACTCTTTTATGACCTCCTGAAAAGGTTCACCCTTATCTATCCTTAAATTCATCTCCTCGGTTACCTGATTTAAGTTGTCACTATTTGAAGGGCTACCATCAAAATACTTTTTTGTAATATTGGAAGGCGACCAACTCACTAAAACGTTTCCTATATCAAAAACATAGCCTTTAATTTTTTTTCCCACTTACTACCTTTTTTTCCAATAATTTCCACATTGTTCCAGCCATATTAACACCATCGAAACGCTCTATTTCTTGAATTCCTGTTGGGGAGGTAAGATTTATTTCGGTTAAATTGTTTCCTATAACATCAATTCCAACAAGAAATTGCCCATTTTCCTTAAGAGTAGGGCCTATCTCTTTGCAAATTTTGAGATCAGATTTCGAAATGNTACTTTTCTCAGGAGTACCTCCTACATGCATATTTGATCTNACTTCCCCCAGTTTTGGCACCCTATTGATCGCACCAACTGGCTCACCATCAATTAAAATTATTCGCTTATCACCGCTCTTAACTTGAGGTAAATATTTTTGGCATATCAGAGGCTCTCTTGAGTTCTTAATGAATAGCTCAAAAATTACTGATAGGTTTGGNTCCCCTTTACTTAGCTTAAATATTCCNTCCCCACCATTTCCATAAAGTGGCTTAACTATTATTTCGCCGATATCATTATGAAATTTTTTCATAGCATCCAAATCTCTCGAAATCAGCGTTGGAGGTATTAATTTGGGAAATTGCAAAACTAGTAACTTTTCTGGAAAATTTCTTACCCAAAATGGGTTATTAACTACTAACACATTTGGAGAAATCAAATCTAGAATATGCGTGGTAGTAATATAAAGCATATCGAAAGGCGGATCTTGCCTTAGCCAAATAATGTCAAAACTATTTAGTAATAATTCTGTTTGCTCTTCTAAGCAAACCACGGTATCGGCCTCTCTGTCTACCTTAACCAGTGAACCAGATGCCTTAATTGCACCCTGATCAAATTTTAAGGTCTCCGGATTGTAGACAAAATTTGAATGACCTCTTTTTTGTGCCTCTTCTATCAATCGAAAAGTAGTATCAGCGTTAATATCCACTTCACTTAATGGATCCATTTGAAATGCAATTCTTAATGACATTAATTTAACCTACACACTTATTTTGTTAATTTATTTTTAATTACTAAAGCCCGATCATAAAGTACTCTCTTTGAAAGAGATAGTGTCTTAGAAAGGATTTCAACAGTATCTTTAACACTTCTTGTCTNAAGTTCATAATGCAAGTACTTGTCTATCTGAACACTATCCATTTTATGGAAAGTTTTTGGCCCAATAACCAAGACCACCTCTCCCTTCACTTTTTCTCTACTGTCAAACTCTTCTAATAACTCCTCTACAGTGCCTCTTCGGATCTCTTCAAATTTTTTGGTCATCTCACGACAAACTGACACCAAGTGATTTTGACCAAATGTTCTCCCGATATATTTTAGGGTCTTAATTAANCGTCTTGATGACTCAAAAACTATTGCTGTGCAGGAATAATCCCTAAGTCTCTCTAATTCTTCTAATATTTTCTTCTCTCTACTGGACAAAAACCCATGAAAATAAAATTTATCACACGGCAAACCAGACAAGGATAGAGCGGATATTACTGAACTTGGTCCCGGTATGCTATGCACATCAGCTCCACTGCTTATAACCTCACAAACCAATTTATAACCAGGGTCAGAAATTAGCGGTGACCCTGCATCAGAAATTAAAGCAACAGATTTACTATTATGAATTGATTCAACTATTTTCCTACGCGCATAAGAATTACTATTATCTGAATAAGAAACAAGATTTCTTCCATCTAGAGAAATCTGATACATTGATAATAACTTCCTTGCCACACGAGTATCTTCTGACACAATTAGATCACATTCCTTTAAAATTTCCAGTGTCCGTATTGTTATGTCTCCTCTATTACCTATAGGCGTNGAGAGNAAATATAATCCAGCTTTTAGATTCGTTTCCATTGACACATTTTACAGAATTTTTACTTTCCTTTAAACATAGTTTAGTCTTTCATATAGATAAAAAGTGGCACCCACCTGATAAAATGAAAANAATCTGGAAAGCATACTACAAGAAGAGGCAAAATCTTGACCCTTTCCACGTCGAATATATTAGACGAAGGTTAACTGCTTTTTTTGGTCTTTTGATAATTTTAATAATGACTTCTGCTTGCAATACTCAGCCCGCCAATAATAATAAACTAGAAATAGAGATAACCCAAGCAATACGGATTGGCTTATTTCTGCCTACGAAGCATAAAAGTCAATTTGTGACGGATAAGGCTAAAAATTATTATAATTCTGCCAAATTAGCCGCTGAAGACCTACGCCCCATGCCTTTAGAAATAATTTTATATGAAACAGATGGCACTCTAGAAACAATCCAAAAAAAAGCCGAAGAAGCTNTAAATGATGATATTCAAATTGCCATAGGAACTCTAGATAATGAAGAAGCACTTTCGCTAGCATCTATTTTAAAAGTTTCAGGAAAAAAGTTATTAAGTTTTTCAGCACATGAAAAACCTTTAGGTCACAATATTTTTAATATGGGAATTGGGAAGATAAACCTAGCTGATCAAGTTTTANAATATTCAATAAATGAAGGTTACAATAATTTTTTAGTCTTAGAAGGCATTAATCAAGAAGATGATATAGAATTAGCTGACTTGAAAAGGCTGATTATGAAAAAAAAAAAGGCACTATATTAAAATATGTGAAGGTATCAGATACTTCAAAATATCTTACAGAAGTGAAAAGTATTATTGAAAAATTTCACTCCGACTCTCGTAAGGAAGCAGTAATAATATTAGGGACGCCAGATCAAAATATGGTTTTTGTATTAGCTTCTCTTAAAGAATTAATGGCTGAAAGTGAAGGCTCAAGAATTCAAGTCATTGGTTTATCTCGATGGTCCACAAAAAGTAATCTTTTAACGGAACCTGCCTTAAAAAATGCCTGGTTTCCTCTAATAAATAAAAAAAGGATCAACGAATTTCTCAAGCGATACCATGCATTATATGGTTCAAAGCCATCACTGGAATCGGCAATTGCTTACGATACTATTGCCGCTATTGGCGCCTTAATAAAAAATTCTAAAGAAACTTATATTACCGACCCATTTACAATTTCAGCTTTGACAAACTCTTCTGGATTCTTAGGTGTCTTAGGTGCTTTCCGTTTACTTCCTAATGGTTCCCTGGAAAGATTATTGGGTATTGGTGAAAGTCAGGCTGGAAGAGTTAAAATTATAAAAAACCCTCCGGAAACATTCTATTAATATTATGAGAACAATCACTTAAAAATGGCAAATAATGCAACCAAAAAAGAAATCATCTTCCCTAAATTGGATCTTCCTAAATTAAAATCCAAAATTACTAAAGTTTTAGGTTCAAAAAGTGTTTGTGACAAACCCAGGAAAGCTGCATTAAAAGTAATCAGAGATGCTTATGATGATGCTAGACTCTCCATGGAATCAAAATTTTTTGAAAATCCTAAGCTAGTTAGAAAGGTATTAAAAACATATACCGAAATAACTGATGATGTAATAAACCTTGCCACAGAAATTGCAAAAAGTGAATACAGACAAAAATTTAAAAAGGAGCCTATATTAATAACTATAATGGCAGTTGGAGGCTATGGAAGAGCCGAAATGGCACCTTATTCTGACATTGATCTACTTTTTTTATTACCTAAAAAAAGTTCTATAGAATACCAACAAGTAATAGAAACTGTTCTTTATGCTTTATGGGATATGAAGTTAAAGATNGGATACGCTGTTCGCTCTATTGAAGAGTGTTTAGCTCTTGGACGGAAAGATTTTACCATCCGTACTGCGTTACTTGAACANAGACACTTAATTGGCGATTTTGAACTTTCAAAAGAATTAAAGAAAAGGCTTTGGAGTAACCTCTTCCAAAACTCAGGAGCAGAATTTATTGAAGCGAAATTGAAAGAACGGCAGATAAGGCATGCAAAAAATGGTGAAGCGAGATATGTCGTTGAACCGAATGTAAAAGAAGGCAAAGGTGGATTGCGCGATCTTCAAACCTTATATTGGATTTTAAAATATATTTATAAGGCAGAAACTCCTGAGGAGTTGATAAAATATGATGTTTTTACGAACAGTGAATTCAAAGCTTTTAAGCAAGCCGAAGAATTCTTATGGATTGTTCGATGCTTGCTGCATTTAATTGCAGGTAGAAACGAGGAAATACTTCACTTTAATTATCAGGTTGAAATTTCTAATTTATTAAACTTTAGAAAGAAAGGAGGAAGAGAAAGCGTTGAACTTTTTATGCAAACATATTTTTTACGTGCAAAGCAAGTTGGAGAGCTAACTAGGATATTTTTGACCGCAATGGAAGCTAGACATGTTTTAAATAAACCCAACATAAGAAACTCTATTAGAAATGCGTTTAAATTTGCCCATGAGAACGCTCCAAAAGGTTTTATTTTTGAGCACGGAAGGCTTAATATCTCTGATCCCAAAACATTCTTAAAGGATCCGAAAAATCTTATCCTTCTTTTTAAGCATGGATTAGAAATTGAAATGTTAATTCATCCTGATGCCTTAAGATTAGTTGCTGGAAATCTAGCATGTGTAAATGAAAAATATAGAAAAGACCCAGAAACCGTAAAAATTTTCTTAGAACTTTTACTCAATTACAATAATCCTGAGCGCGCCCTTCGCCGGATGAATGAAGTAGGCTTTTTAGGAGCTTTTATTCCTGAATTTGGGCGCATAGTCGCGATGATGCAATTTAATATGTATCATTCATATACCGTTGATGAACATACAATCCAATGTATTATCAATCTCGCGCTTATCGAAAATAAAAAACTCACTGAAGATCTACCAATCGCTTCCCAAATACTTGAAAAAGGGGTAAATAGAAAAGTAATATATCTTGCATTACTTCTCCACGATATTGGGAAAGGCCTACCAGAAGATCACTCAATAGCTGGTTCTCGGATAGCTAGTAAAGTTTCTAAAAGACTGGGTTTAGATGCAGCAGAAACTGAATTAATTGTTTGGCTGGTGAAAAATCATTTACTGATGTCGGATGTTGCCCAGAAGAGAGATATCTCAGATCCTAAAACAGTCAAAGAGTTTGTTAATATCGTTCAAAGTAAGAATAGATTGAATTTACTTACTGTACTTACTGTATGTGATATTAGAGGGGTCGGTCCACAAGCATGGAATAACTGGAAGGCCGTATTAATTAGACAACTTTACCGTGACTCTATTGTCGCTTTAGAGGATGGAAATTTATTGAGCTCTATTGAATCAATAAAAACAGCAAAGGATAAACTAAAGTCAAAACTGCATAAGAGTTCACAGAAATACAACAAAAATTCTTTTGAAAGGCATTATGATAGATTTTGGTTGGGATTAGACACAGAAACCCATGTAACTTTGTTTTCACTTATTAACTCTCTGAACGAGGATCAAGTAATGTCTGATATTACGACAGACAAATCTAGAGATGCTACAAGAGCTTGTTTCGTAATGAATGATCATCCTGGCATTTTTGCACGTCTAGCAGGCTCGATAGCATTATTTGGGGCAAATGTAGTCGATGCCCGCACGTATACGACAAAAGATGGTATAGCAACCTCAGCATTTTGGATTCAAAACAAACAACGAAAGCCATTTGAAAATTCAGACACTGAAAAACTGAAGGCTTTAATCAAAAAATCCCTATCTGGTGAATTTGTTACGAGAGANGCTCTAATTAAAAAAGGGAAATTTAAGGATAGCGAAAAAGAATTTAAAATACCCACGACAATTACTTTTGATAATAATGGTTCTGATATTTATACTATTATAGAAGTCGACACTCGGGATCGTCTAGGACTTCTATTTGATTTAACTCGAACACTCTCAGGTGCTAATATTTCTATTTCTTCCGCAATTATTGCTACATATGGAGAACAAGCTGTCGATAGCTTTTATGTAAAAGATCTTGTTGGCTTAAAGATTTATAGCAAATTACGTCAGCAGCAAATAACAAAGAAACTTAAAGATGCTATAGAATACGGTGCGAAAAAGGCAATGCAATGACCTCTTCACCAAAAAAAATTAACCTGGTGAAATCGATGTTCACAGTAGGATTTTGGACACTTTTAAGTAGGATTTTTGGTTTTCTTAGAGATATTCTAATGGCTTCTTTTTTAGGATCTGGCATCATTGCTGAGGCCTTCATTATTGCCTTTGCTTTACCAAACATGTTTCGCAGATTCTTTGCTGAAGGGGCATTAAATACTGCTTTTGTTCCAATGCTTTCAAAACATATAAAAAATAAAAAAGAGTTTAAATTATTTGCGGGAAACATAATCTCATGGCTCTTAATTTTGCTAATTTTTTTGGTTCTAATTGCTGAAATTTTTATGCCACAACTAATCATAATTATTGCAAGTGGCTTCACAGGCTCAGAAAAATTTAATCTTAGTGTAGACTACGGTCGGATAATGTTTCCGTACATTTTTTTGATATCAATAGGATCAGCTTATGGAGCTATTTTGAACTCTCTTGGTTATTTTGGAATAACTGCAGCAGCACCAATACTATTAAACATTTGCTTAATTCTAGCACTACTGATTGCCAGACATCTACAATTTGATATTGGATGGGCTATAACATATGCCATACCCATTGCGGGAATCTTGCAAATGGNTGCTATAGCATTGGTATGCTACATTAGAGGTCTTTTACCTNGGATAAGGATTCCGCGCATAAATCCTGAGACAAAAAATTTTTTATTATTAGCAGGACCCGCCATGTTGGCTGGTGGTGTAGTGCAGATAAACCTCTTAATCGGAAGGCAAATATCATCTTTTTTTGAAGGCGCCGTGGCTTGGCTTAATTATGCTGACAGAATCTACCAACTGCCCCTAGGTGTAATTGGAATAGCTTTAGGGGTAGTATTACTACCCGATCTGAGCAGAAAATTTAAAATGAAAGATTCCCAAGGGGCAGAGGAGGCCATTCATAAGGCAATCATATCAAGTTCAATATTTATATTCCCTGCTACCATTGCCATATTAATTATACCTCACTCAATAATAAGAATATTATTTGAGAGAGGCGAGTTTAATTCAATAGATACTATTTTTACCTCTCAAGCCCTATTTATTTTTGCATTTGGATTGCCTGCTTTTGTACTACAAAAAGTGTTTTCTCCAATATTTTTTGCAAATGGTAACACTAAAACCCCATTTAACTTTGCTGTCATATCAATGCTAGCGAATATTATAATTTCTATTAGCCTAATTCCATTTTTTGGNTTTTTAGCCACAGCAATAGGGACAACAATCTCTGGCTGGATAATGACTGGCCTTCTGATTTTTTATTCAAGAGAATATCGCCTAAATCTGGATAAAAATAAAATGCTCAAGAAATCATTATCCCTAATCCTTCTTTGCTCCTTAGTAATGGGTTTCTATATATATAATGTGGATCTTTATATTTCTAAGAATTTTGAGTCCGGNATCATTAAATATCTTTCATTTCTCTTTTTAATTCTAAGTTCAGCACTACTTTACCTTTTACTCACAAGTTTATTNGGCTTACTCAAGTTTCTTAATTTCAAGGCTTAACNTTTTGAACCAAAAAACCGAGAAGAATAGGAAAAAAATAATCCAAGAACCAACCCTCCCAAATGAGCTTGCCAAGCAATACCAAAGGGGTAAAACAGGACCATGAGAAAATTACCCAAAATCAAAGCTAAGAAAAACATAATTACNGGCGCTAATTTCATATTGTTTTTTAAACGAAACAGTAGCTCCTTTCCTTTCCAATAACCAAAAAAACCAAAAACAGAGCCGCTTGCTCCTACCATAGGCAAATGCTCGTTAGGTAAAATTATTAGATAAAAAAACGCTCCAAAAATTGCTGTTGAAAAAAATAGAGCAAAAAGTTTTGCATATCCCAGATGTTCCTCAAGCTTTTTACCTAATGCTAAAAGTATACCCACATTTAATNCCATATGGAAAAAACTCCCATGAATTAATGNGTAACTAAAGAACATGATATATTTTTGCCCAAAAAAAACATTTCCCTCTGGAAAGATAATATTAGTGGGAAAAAATCCAAAATAAANTAAAAACCAGGATCGATATTCAATGCCGAAAACTTGTATAATTAACTCAATTAAAACAATAATACCTGCTAAAGACAATATCCCTGGCGGCATGTTGTTGAAAATNGGCTCTCTTTTTCTTNCTTTACTGTTAAATTCCATCTCANGGCCTTATAGATAAAAAAATAATATTTTGTATTATTATATGAAAATCATTTAGTTGACAAAAGACGATAAAAACCTAAACCACAATATANTAAACTGAAGATNATGANCAAAAAATATGAATANCCCCACCCCAAAGAAGAGAATTTTTTCTGGAATTCAACCAACTGGAAACCTAACTATCGGGAACTACCTCGGTGCNGTTAAGCGGTGGGTGAAACTTCAAGAAGAAAATTGCGATACCATTTATTGTATTGTAGACCTTCATGCTGCTACTATCTGGCAAGATCCAAATGAATTGAAAGACTCAACGAGAGAGTTAACAGCATCATTTATAGCCTGTGGTCTAGATCCAAAAGATTCAATATTATTCAATCAGAGTCAGGTTTCTGCACATTCTGAATTGGCTTGGNTTTTTAACTGTGTTGCAAGAATGGGCTGGCTAAATAGAATGACTCAATTCAANGACAAGGCTGGGAAGGATAGAGAAAAAGCTTCCGTTGGACTCTTTGCCTACCCCACATTAATGGCTGCAGATATCCTTGCGTATAAGGCAACTCACGTTCCAGTAGGGGAAGATCAAAAACAGCACTTGGAACTTACGAGAGATATTGCTGCAAAATTTAATTCTGACTACGNCGCTGAGAATTTTTTCCCACTTCCNGAACCTCTCATTGAAGGTGCGGCTACGCGGGTAATGAGTCTTCGGGACGGCCAAAAAAAGATGTCTAAATCTGATCCATCTGACTTCTCTCGAATTAACTTAACGGACAATAAAGATCTGATAGCCCAAAAGATTAAAAAAGCTAAAACAGANCCCTATCCTTTGCCTATTTCTCTCGATGAACTGAAAGGGCGCCCAGAGGCTCTCAACTTAATTAATATTTATGCTGCTCTTAGTGATAATACCCCGGATGAAATCATCGCAGAATATGGAGGAAAAGAATTCGCCTTTTTTAAACCAAAGCTTGCTGAACTTGCCATCGAACAATTAGCGCCAATTTCAGAAAAAATGAAAGAGCTGAAGCAAGATAAAAAATATATTGATACTTTACTTGATGAAGGATCAGCAAAAGCTGCCAAAATAGCCAACCCTATTNTTGATGAAGTATTCGAACTTTTTGGCCTTATTAGAAAAAACCGACATTATTAAATATTAATCTGGAGTAGATCGTGTGGATAGTATATCATAGACTATCGGTCCCTTTAACATCTTTGGTTAAACTAAATGCGAAAATTTCTTGTTGTAATGGACGAAAGTCCAGAATTTCTCAATGCTATACATTATGCTGCTTCTAGAGCGGCGAAGTCAGGTGGAGTGGTTGAAATTCTTGGAATTATTGGCCCAGAAGAATTTCAACACTGGCTTGGGGTAGCAGACGCAATGCGTGCTGAGGCTAAGCAAAGAATAGAAGCTCGTTTTAAAGAATTTTCTGACTGGATGATTGAAAAAGAGGGAATAGAACCTGAACTTGTAATTAGAGAAGGGGAGCGTGCAAACGAAGTCATTGAACAGATAAAAGCCGATAAAGAAGTTGGAATTTTGGTTTTAGGTGCAGGGACCTCAGGTGAAGGCCCTGGCCCATTGGTCACCCAGCTTGTTTCCAGACAAGGAGGGGATCTCCCAGTCCCGGTCACTATTGTGCCAGGTTCTATGACGAAGGAGGCCATAGAGGCTGTTTCTTAATTACAAACAGTTTAGAATAATTCTAGATTGTCTTGACAGCTCGGGCAACAAATAGCATAATGTTTTTATGTACATACAAACTGAAATTACCCCAAATCCTGCTACTTTAAAGTTCCTACCTGGTGAAAAGGTTTTAGGAGAAGGTAATGCGGATTTCACTAATCCTGAAAAAGCAAAAGCGTCTCCTTTNGCAAAAAGAATTTTTGAAACAGACGGTGTGGACGCTGTGTTTCTTGGCGCTGACTTTATTACTGTCACAAAAAGCAAAGATCATGAGTGGGAGCATTTAAAACCAGGGGTTCTGGGATCAATAATGGATCACTTTCAGTCAGGAGAGCCAGTTCTTCATGAAAATTCAACCGACGAGGTAGCCCATGCTAAGCATGATGGCCCTAATGGAGAAATTGTTGATAAAATAACGGAGCTTCTGGATACACGAATTAGACCAGCCGTTGCACAAGATGGTGGAGATATAACTTTTCATAACTATGAAGATGGAGTTGTTTATTTGCATATGCAAGGAGCATGTGCNGGCTGCCCATCGTCTACAATGACCTTAAAAATGGGAATTGAAAATTTGCTTAGGCATTATATTCCAGAAGTTTCCGAAGTTCGGCCAATCGCTGAAAATATTTAATGGAAAATGGCATACTTGCAATAGATTCTTCAAATAGTCATTTGTCAGTTGGTTTATTCAATGGACAAAATTTGTTATGTAAAGAAATTGGAGAATTCAATCAATCCACATCAGAAGTAATATTTGAATTAATTGACTCTCTGTTTTTAAAAGAAAAAAAAAACTTTCTGACCTAAAAAAGATTGTTGTATGCACCGGACCTGGAAATTTTACCGGAATAAGGACCGGGTACTCTGCGGCTAAGGGTTTAGCTTTTGGTCTAGGTATAGAATTAATCGGTGTCACTCTATTCGAAGCATTAGCGTTATCTCAAAAAAAATGCTCAGTAATTTTTAATAACAAATTTGGAAAATTTCTTATTCAGAGGTTTTNTAATGGTAAAGAAATAACGAAAGTTCAAGAAATTGATGAAGTCGAAGTTACGCGGCTACTTCAGAATAAGAAAGAACCTATTGTTGGGTTTCAATTCCAAGAAGCTTTAAGAACATTTAATCTTTTTGAAAAAGTAGATATCTTAGATATCGAAAAAATAACTGCTTGGGCGATAAAAAATGAGGGTTCCTCCCCAACTAGAGCTAAGCCGTTTTATTTTGTTCCACCAAGAGTTTCAATTCCGAAAGCTAAATGACAATCAACAATTTAGAAAGTGAAAGTAAAAAACTAGCGTTAATACATAGCTTGTGTTTTGAAAAGCACCCTCCCCCATATTCAGAGAATACGATTCAGGGTTTCCTAAAAGACAAAAATTACCATTTGGTTAAGGAGGAAGAAAAGGGATTTGCTCTAGCTAGAGTAATTGNAAATGTATCAGAGTTAATAACTCTAGCAGTGGTTCCAGAATTTAGACGAAGTGGCATTGCAAATAAGCTTTTATGTGAGTTAATTGAAAAGATAAAAATTCTTGGAGCGAATCAATTCACCCTAGAAGTGGCAGAGAATAATACTCCAGCCATTAATCTCTACAGAAAGTTTAATTTCCAATCTCTGCATAGGCGGAAGAATTATTTTTCAAACAAACAGGATCGTTTGGATGCTATTGTTTTTATTAAGCTTTTATAAATCTAACGGAATCGTACTTTATTGTTGGTACGTAATTGTATGTTTTGGCCTTCTTGTGGTTGCACATAATTTAGAAAAGTTACATAGTTTCACTTCGGGGGGCTTCCCCAGTAAATAATTTTTTTTCAAAGGAAGAATGATGAAAACAAGAACAAAACAAACTATTGGTGCTGCTATTGCTGCCTCCCTATTGGGATTGTCTTCAGCGGCGCATGCNTTTACAGCCTGCCAGGTTACGGATATTGGNGGTGTAGACGATAAGGGCTTNAACGCNACTGCTTGGAAAGGCGTTCAGGACGCTGCTTCTAAGCATGGGATNGATACTAAATTACTTGAATCAAAATCAGAAACCGATTACGTCCCTCATCTGAGCTCTTTCGTTTCTGAAGGATGCGATATGATAATTTCTGTGGGATTCTTAATGGGTGAAGCTACAGCTAATGCGGCAAATGAAAATCCTGGNTCAAAATTTTCTATTGTTGACTTTGCTTACGATCCAACAATACCAAATGTAGTAGGGCAAGTATTTGCTACAGATCAAGCTGCNTTTTTGGCAGGTTATTTGGCAGCTGGAGTTTCAAAAACGGGAATCGTCGGTACTTTTGGCGGCATTAACATCCCACCAGTAACTGGTTTCATGGATGGTTTTGTATGGGGTGTGAATTTTCATAACTCAGTCAAAGGAACGAACGTACAAGTTTTAGGCTGGGATGCAGATTCAAGAGAAGGCTTATTCACAAATAACTTTTCATCACTAGATGATGGAAGAGCATTTGCTCAAAATCTCTATGATGAAGGGGCTGACATAGTGATGCCTGTAGCGGGTCCAGTGGGACTTGGTTCTGCCGCGTTAGCATCTGAGCTTGGTACAGATAACCTNAAAATAATCGGAGTTGATGCTGACCAATACAACCTTGATCCAAAGAACAAGTCTGTATACCTAACGACAGTTCTAAAAAGAATGGATGCAACAGTTCTAGCCGTTATTGAGTCTGCCTTGGATGGATCTTTTACCGGAGGACTTGCAGTAGGTACTTTGGCAAATAATGGTGTTGGAATTGCTCCTTACCATGATCTATCAGGNGCTGTATCTTCTGATTTAGCTGCTGAAATTGATGCCTTAAGAGCTGGCATCATNGATGGATCTGTATCCCTTAATTAGAAATAGAAATCTTACCGGCCTAAAATGATAAGCATTGAGCTAAACAAAATTAGCAAATCATTTGGGCCGGTAAAAGCCAACCAAAATATTAATCTTAAAGCCAAGGGAGGTGAGATCCTAGGCTTGCTGGGGGAAAACGGAGCAGGAAAAACTACTCTGATGAACATTTTAAGTGGTCTGTACCTACCTGACTACGGTGAAATTCTAATAAACGATAAACCTGTTAAATTTGATAACCCTGGAGATGCCATTTCTGCAGGCATAGGTATGGTGCACCAACACTTTATGCTTGTCCCCATATTCTCAGTTACAGAAAATGTGATTCTAGGAAATGAAGAAACAGGGTTAGCCAACTACCTGAAACTTTCGGAAGCAGAACAAAAAGTAAAAGAAATAAGCGAAAAATATTCGCTACTGGTGGACCCAAAGGAAATAACTGAACGACTTCCGGTTGGCACTCAACAGCGAGTTGAAATCATCAAAGTTCTCTTCAGATCTGCANAAGTATTAATCTTTGATGAACCTACNGCGGTGCTGACGCCACAAGAGGTTACCGAGCTGTTTAACATAATGAATTCATTAAGAGAATCTGGAAAGGCTATAATTTTTATTACACATAAACTTCATGAAGTATTAGAAATTTGTGATCGAATTAGTATTTTAAGGGCGGGTGAAATTGTCGGAGNCGCAGACCCTAAAACCGCCTCAAANAAGGAACTTGCCAGTATGATGGTAGGTAGACCAGTTAACCTAAGTTTGGATAGAACAACTTCAAAACCGGGAAATACTTTACTTGAGGTTAGAGGCCTTAGTGTCTTAAACGAAAAACAAGATACTGCCGTATCTAATATCAGTTTTAATGTTAAAGAGGGTGAGATCCTAGGTGTAGCTGGTGTTCAGGGAAATGGTCAAACAGAATTAGTAGATGCAATTACAGGTTTACGACCCAAACTTTCAGGTGAAATATTATATTTTGGAGAAAATATGAATACAATTTCACCTCGTAAGATTCATCAGATTGGAATTCGCCACATACCAGAAGATAGACAGAAATCCGGTATAATTGGTAACTTTACCGTAAGTGAAAATTTAATTCTTAATAATTATTATGCTTCGCCCTATTCAAATAATTATGCGATGGACTGGTCTAAAGTTAATGATGAATCAGAAAGAATTATACATAAATTTGATATAAGAACCCCATCAGCCAACACACTTGCCGAAAATTTATCTGGAGGAAACCAGCAAAAATTAGTGGTAGGTCGAGAAATGTCAGATGATGTTGACTTCTTAATAGCATCACAGCCTACTAGAGGCATTGATGTTGGTTCGATTGAATATATCCACGAGCAATTAATTGAGTCACGAAATCACGGAAAAGGTATCTTATTNGTATCCACAGAGTTAGAGGAAATTTTAACGCTATCAGATCGTATTATTGTTCTCTTTAGAGGTGAAATAATTGATGAGTTTGGCACTAACCCGACACCTGAAGAAATAGGATTAGCAATGGCAGGACATCCTAGGAAATGATTGAATCTCTAAGAAATAAGTTTGTAAAGGAACGTTTTGACCTACAAGAAATTTTATTGGTTCCAGTTTTTGCAACTGTACTTGCATTACTTATTGGATGNTTCTTTCTTCTGGCTACCGGCGAGAGCTTTGCCAACATTTTTGTAGCATACTCCAGTTTATTCATAGGTTCTCTTGGTTCATTAAATGCTATTTCAGAAACATTTACCGCTGCTACTCCTCTCGTATTTGCAGCNTTGGGAATAGCCTTAGCATTTCGAGCAGGTTTATTTAATATTGGAGCTGAAGGTCAAATGATTATTGGCGGCCTTGCAACAGTTATTGTTGGATTTTCAATAGACTTTCTACCAATCTGGATTCATCTGCCACTTGCTCTTTCAATAGGGGCATTATTTGGGGCTTTATATGCTGCAATAGCAGGTTGGCTNAAAGCATATACAGGCGCACACGAAGTTATTTCAACAATAATGCTAAACCTAATAGCGTTAAGGCTATTAGACTACGTTTTAAGAAGTCCAATCATTCAAAAGGAAGGTAGAAATGATCCTATTTCAAAGTCCATTCTTGACAGCGCCGAGCTCCCTCAAATTTTAGCCTTTATTGACCCTCAGCTTCGACTTCATGGAGGGTTTTTACTTATGCTTNTNGCNGTCTTTTTTATTTACTGGNTGCTTTTTCANACCACTATTGGCTACGAATTCCGNGCTACAGGAGCAAACCCAAATGCAGCAAAGTATGCTGGAATTAAAGCAGGACTTACGATTGTCTTGGTCATGGCTATAGCTGGGGCATTAGCTGGTCTGGCAGGAGCCAACCAAATAACAGGTGTTCTCGGCAGAGCATCGCCAGGATTTTCCGCTAGCATTGGCTTTGATGCTATAGCAGTAGCACTTTTAGGACGATCACACCCTATAGGGGTTTTATTTGCAGGATTACTTTTTGGAGCTCTAATAGCTGGAGGCAGGTTAATGCAAGTGAAAGCCGGTGTAAGTGTTGACTTAATTACAATAATTCAAGCTCTTATTATAGTGTTCATTGCAGCACCTTTACTAGTAAAAAAATCCCTTCCATGGTTTTTCAAATAGGACAAAACATTTAAATGACAGAAAAAACGTCAAATTCATACGCTGATATAAAGCANACCCAATTGGTTGGCTANATTCTTATAATTTTGGGAATTTTTACAACTTTGGTGTTTAGCGTTGGTTTGGATGGTGAAGCTATTTTTAGACTTTCCAGACCNAGGGACCCTTTTGCATTACCTAACCTCATTGTACCAGCTGGTCCCTACAATTTTTTAGTTTCATTTATTTTAGTTTTTATGGGTGTNCGCCTTCTAGTAAGGCGTATGAGTAAATTTTCCTCACTTTATTTGGGTTTTGGCTTTTTCCTTTTGATTACATGCTTCTTGGTATGGGCAACTGCGGGTAAATCCTTTTCTCTAACAGGAATGTTGCAAGCAACAGTTGTAAGAGCAGTGCCGATAGCTCTTGCGGGACTCGCTGGAGTTCTTTCTGAGAGAGTTGCTGTTATAAATATTGGTATCGAAGGCATGTTNCTTGTTGGAGCGTTTGCTGGAGCAGTCTTTGGATCATTATTTGGTGGAGTCCTAGGACTTCTACTTGCAGTTTTTGTAGGAGCACTATTCGGTCTATTATTGGCTGTACTTGTAATAACATATCGTGTGGATCAAATTATCGCAGGTGTTGCTATAAATATTTTAGCTTTAGGAACTACCAGCTTTCTAACATCACACCTTTTAAAATCTCACCCTGAATTAAATGATGCACCCATTTTTANACCAATAAAAATACCTTTCTTAAGTGATCTCCCTGTTATTGGACCAACATTTTTTCAACACAATTTTTTCGTCTATGGAGCTTTATTGCTAATTATCGCATCAACTTTTTATCTTTTTAAAACTGGAATCGGTCTTAGGCTTAGGGCTGTGGGCGAACATCCAAAAGCCGCAGACACGCTAGGTGTAAATGTACTGAGATTGAGATATTTAAATGTTACCCTGGCAGGCATGGTTGCAGGCTTTGGNGGAGCATGGTTTACTTTGGGAAGTGTGGGNAGATTTGACGAAGCAATGACTGGAGGCCGNGGNTTCATTGGCTTAGCAGCTATGATCTTTGGAAGATGGCATCCTGTAGGTGCTCTAATGGCAGCACTAGTTTTTGGTTTTGCCGACTCACTACAACAAAAGTTAGCCATATTAAAAACACCTATTCCATCAGAATTTCTAGCTATGGCACCTTATATTGCTACTATTGTTCTTGTTGCAGGTCTTATCGGTCGAGCTAGAGCACCTAATGCAATTGGAAAACCTTACATCAAAGAATAAATTATCAATATCAAGCACAAAATTAAACAAAAATATAAAAATATACTTGCTGAATATCAAATAAGGGCCTATGGGATTATAATTAAAATAAATAGAAATTTGCGCCATTAATATGCAAGTATACCTTCCAATAGCCGAAGTCTCCGTGAGTATATTTTTGTTAATTGGCTTGGGAGGGATTGTTGGAATTCTCTCAGGACTTTTTGGCGTCGGAGGTGGCTTTTTAATGACGCCACTATTATTTTTTATAGGAATCCCACCAGCAATAGCAGTTGCAACAGAAGCAAACCAAATCGTTGCTTCTTCTTTTTCAGGCGCACTTGCCCATCTACGTAGGAAGACTGTTGACCTAAAAATGGGCTGGATTCTTGTTTCTGGAGGATTAATAGGTTCTGGTATAGGCGTACAAATATTTAAAGTCTTAAGAGATTTGGGGCAAGTAGAGCTCTTAGTAACATTGTGCTATGTATTTTTTCTCGGAATTATTGGCTCTCTAATGCTGTGGGAAAGTATCCGAGCATTAATTAGAAGTAATAATAATATTCGGCCTGTTAAAATAAAGAGGCATAATTGGGTCCATAGACTTCCTCTCAAAATAAGATTTAGAACATCTAACCTATATATAAGTTGTATACCTCCTTTTATTATTGGAGCATTGGTAGGTTTTTTGGCTGCTATAATGGGAGTTGGAGGAGGCTTTATATTAGTGCCTGTTATGATTTACATCATCGGTATGCCTACTAAAGTCGTAATTGGAACATCACTTTTTCAAATTATTTTTGTAACTGGGTTCACCACACTGTTACACTCTACACAAAACTATAGTGTAGATGCTCTTTTAGCCCTTATATTATTAATAGGAGGGGTTGTTGGCGCCCAGATAGGTACTCGGCTCGGAGTTTATTTAAAGGCAGAGCAGCTTAGAATTTTGTTGGCTATTTTAGTTTTGGCCGTTTGTATCAAGCTTGGTTTAGAGCTGTTAATCGAACCTACGGAACTTTTTTCTTTGCAAGAGATAACAAAATGAAGAAAATTTTGTTGCTTACATTTCTAGTTTTATTCATGGCCAGCAAGTTTATTTATGCCGAAGAAAATAACGATGCTCTTGTTTCAGATATAGAAGATAAAGTTGTAGAAATTACTTCAAACTTCAACGGCTCTGAACTCTTTATTTTTGGTTCACGTGAAATGAATGACAATATAACCGAAGGTATTAAGAGCGGTATAATAATAGAAGTCATTGCCACTGCAAAAACTAGAAAAATTAGAAAAAAAGAACGAAAATTTGGTATCTGGGTTAATGATGACGAAAAAGTTTTAGAAGGAGTTCCAGACTTTTATTACATTAACAGCTCTGAAAATATTGAGGAACTATTATCAGAAGATGAAATAAATAATAACGACATTGGAATAATTAACCATCTAACAAAGAATAATAATGATGTAAATTCAGATTTTATTAATGCTTTGATTAGGATTAAGAAAAGAAAGAACCTATATCAATTTAAGGAGGGTGAATTAGAATTTAAGAATGATATCCTTTTTTCCACTAAAGTTAACTTACCTAATAATATTGGAGAAGGATTTTATGTAATTAAAACTCATCTTACAGATGGCACAAATGTTACAAGTGTAGATAAGCAGTTATTAGTAGTAAAAAAAATAGGTTTGGGAAACTTCCTATTTGAAATGGCTCACAAAACTCCATTAATTTACGGAATATTTTCAATACTAGTGGCTTTATTCGCAGGCTGGGCAGCTTCTGAGACCTTTAGAAGGCTTAGAGGATAATTCCATCTAATTACTTAATTCCAAAACATCTTCAAACGAGCGTAGACCTGTCCGCTGCGCGCATACCAAAACAGCCATATTTCCTGGCTTGTGCTGATTCTTTTGCATCTTAATGTGCGCATCTGGAATTTGATTCCAAGAGAAAACCTCCGACATGCAAGGATCTAGCCTTCTTTCTACCATGAGTTGGTTCGCCGCACTAGCCTGTAAAAGGTTTGCAAAATGGCTTCCTTGTACCCGCTTTTGGTTCATCCAAAGATAGCGGGCATCCAGTGTTAGGTTATATCCTGTAGTTCCAGCACAAATAACAACCATACCTCCTTTTTTCACTACAAAAACAGATATAGGAAAAGTTGACTCCCCAGGATGCTCAAATACAACGTCAACGTTCACTCCCTTCCCCGTCGTTTCCCAAATGGCTTTTCCAAAATTTCTTGCTTCCTTCATCCATACCTTATACTCATCTGAATTGACCTTAGGCATTTCACCCCAGCAATTAAAATCTTTTCGATTAATTACACCCTTTGCTCCTAGACCCAAAACGAAGTCTCTTTTATTCTCATCTGATATTACGGCTATAGCATTTGCACCTGCAGTATTAACTAACTGAATTGCAAAGGAGCCTAAGCCTCCCGATGCACCCCAAACTAAAACATTCTGCCCAGGACGCAATTCATGAGGAGAATGTCCAAAAAGCATTCGATATGCAGTAGCAAGAGTAAGAGTATAACAAGCACTCTCCTCCCAAGTTAAATGTTTTGGCCTTGGCATTAACTGCTGACTTTGAACTCTAGTAAATTGTGCGAATGATCCATCCGGTGTTTCATAACCCCAAATTCTTTGAGTAGGCGAGAACATGGGATCTCCACCATTACATTGTTCATCATCTCCATCATCTTGATTGCAATGCACGACAACTTCGTCACCAATCTTCCACCGGTTAACTTTTTCACCCACTGCCCAAACTATCCCTGAAGCATCAGAGCCAGCAACATGAAAATCAGACTTATGAATATCAAAAGGTGATACTGGTATACCTAACCCAGCCCAAATGCCATTATAGTTTACACCTGCTGCCATTACCAAAACTAATACTTCATTACTATCAATAACAGGTGTTTCAACAACTTCTATCTGAAAGCTTTTTTCAGGATCCCCATGTCGGTCTCTCCGAATTGCCCAAGCATACATTTTTTTTGGAATATGACCGAGAGGCGGAATCTCTCCTATTTCATACAAATCCTTCTTAGCATGATCTGTCGCGTTACTTTCCTGTTGTGTAATCATATTCAACAACTTACAAAAGGTGGGTTACTTATGAGCCTAATTCATAAAACTTGTTGCATTTTATTTGTGCTTCATCAAGTAATTAATTACCTTTAGAGGAAAATTAGTCAGGTTATATTTTCTAGACATTTTCCATAAGATAAATATAAGGATTTGTTAGGGTATTAGTATAAAAAAATGTCTAAAAATTCTGAGATAAAAGATGCACCTTGGTTGTTCAGAACCTATGCTGGGCATTCATCTGCTGAAGAGTCAAATAATTTATTTCGAAATAATCTAGCAAAAGGGCAAACAGGGCTTTCAGTAGCTTTTGATTTGCCTACCCAAACCGGTTATGACAGTGATCACCCGCTAGCCAATGGAGAAGTAGGTAAGGTAGGTGTTCCAATCTGCCATCTTGGTGATATGCGGCGTTTATTTGACAAGATTCCAATTGAAAAAATGAACACTTCAATGACTATAAATGCAACTGCACCATGGTTGTTAGCATTGTATATTGCAATTGCGGAAGAACGTGAAATAGATATATCTGACCTTAAAGGTACCGTGCAAAATGATATAATAAAAGAATATTTAAGTCGTGGGACTTATATATTCCCACCCAAAGCAAGTATGAAATTAATAGGTGATGTAACAGAATATTGCCTTCTAAATATCCCAAAATGGAATCCCATTAATATTTGTTCTTACCATCTACAGGAAGCCGGCTGTACTCCCGAACAAGAATTAGCTTTTGCTCTTTCAACAGGAATTGCTGTCTTAGATCAAATAAAGGATCAAATACCAAACGAAGATTTTGAGACCGTTGTGGGAAGAATATCTTTCTTTGTTAATGCAGGAATTCGCTTTGTAACAGAGGTTTGCAAAATGCGAGCTTTTGCCGACCTGTGGGATGAAATTTGCAGAGATCGTTATAAAGTTAAAGATAAAAAAGCCAGACGTTTTCGATATGGTGTACAGGTAAATAGCCTTGGTCTTACAGAGCAACAACCTGAAAATAATGTTTTTCGAATTTTAATTGAGATGTTAGCCGTAACATTATCAAAAAATTCTCGAGCTAGGGCAATACAGTTGCCAGCCTGGAATGAAGCGATGGGACTGCCAAGACCTTGGGATCAACAATGGTCTCTACGTATGCAACAAATTTTAGCTTATGAAACAGATTTATTAGAGTTTGATGATATCTTTGACGGAAATAAAAATATTGATAAAAAGGTTAATGAACTAAAAAATGGCGCAAAGAAAACCATTGCTCAGATTGACAAGATGGGAGGAGCTCTCTCAGCCATTGAATTTATGAAAACAGAGCTCGTAAAGGCAAATACAGAACGTTTAAGATCTATTGAAAATGGCAATAAAACAATTGTAGGTGTCAATAAGTTTAAGGAGACTGATGCAAGTCCTTTAACCAATTCTACAAATAATTTTTTATTTATTAACCCAGAGACTCAAAAAAAACAAATTAACATTTTGCAAAGTTGGAAAAAAAATCGAGATGANAAAGAGGTCAAAACTGCCCTCAGNACCTTAGAAAAGGCTGCTAGAAAAGGGNAAAATATTATANGACCATCGATTGAAGCTGCGAAGGCCGGAGTTACAACAGGAGAATGGGGAAGTTTAATGAGGTCAATACACGGCGAATATAGAGCNCCCACAGGAATATCATCTGCCATTTCAAATAATACAACGGGGCTGGAAAGTATAAAGGAAGAGGTGGACAAAGTAAGTCGTAAATTGGGCCGCAGGCTTAAACTTATGATCGGTAAGCCTGGCCTTGACGGACATTCGAATGGGGCGGAACAAATAGCCGTAAGAGCAAGAGATTGTGGAATGGAGATTGTTTATGATGGCATAAGATTCGAGCCAAAAAACATTGCTGAGAAAGCAAAATCTGAAGATGTTCATGTCATTGGTCTATCCATCCTTTCTGGAAGCCATATACCATTAGTATCAGAACTCATTAATGAAATGAAAATTTCTGAATTAAAAAATATCCCAATAATTATTGGTGGAATAGTTCCAGAAGACGATGTAAAAAAACTTAAAAGNCTTGGAGTTTCAAGGATATATACGCCCAAAGATTACGACATTAATCAAATCATGCTTGATATCATTAAGGTTGCTGAAGAATTAATTACCAAACCTTAAGCCCGTTTTCGCTCAACCATCATTTTTTTTATTTCAGCTATAGCTTTTGCCGGATTTAGATCCTTAGGACACGTTTTAGTACAATTCATTATAGTATGGCACCTATATAGTTTAAAAGAATCTTCCAGAGAATTTAATCTTTCATCTCTATCCTGATCTCTGCTATCAATCAGCCANCGATAAGCNTGCANCAAAGCAGCAGGCCCCAGATATTCTTCACCATTCCACCAATAACTAGGGCAGGATGTTGANCAAGCGGCACACATAACACATTCATAAAGACCATCAAGTTTCTTTCGATCTTCGATTGATTGCTTCCATTCTGTTTCTGGNGTCTTGGTTTTAGTTTCTAACCAAGGCATAATACTGGCATGTTGTTTATAAAATTGGCTAAGGTCTGGGACTAGATCTTTTATTACCCTGCAATGTGGTAGNGGATATATTTTAACATCACCTTTTATTTCGTCTAGACCATATGTGCAAGCGAGCTTATTAATACCATCGATATTCATTGCACAAGAACCACATATACCTTCTCTACAAGAGCGCCTAAAAGTTAGAGAAGGATCAATCTCATTTTTAATTTTTATAAGAGCATCTAATACCATAGGACCACATGTATCCATATCAACATGATANGTGTCTCTACTAGGATTAGCCTCACTCTCAGGGTTGTATCTATAAATATGNAATATTTTTATATTGTCCGAAACGTTAGACTTGGGCCAAACCCTTCCCTGAGTTATTTTTGAATTTTTTGGTAGCCTAAATTCTGCCAATACATTAATCCTTCTATATNTTGTTTATCTTGGANTTCATNTTAAACATGCAGTCTACATAAACAATATTTGGGTCTTTTCCAATTAAATAATCGCTATGGAAATTAAGAATGGCTCCTGCTGAAGACCCTTTTGTCCCCGTGGAAAAAGACAAAACACCAGTAGGCCCTTCAGCCGATCTTTTCTTATTTAAGCAAATTTCCTTTACTTCGGCAGAAGTTAATGTCTTCTCTTGACCACCTACGCACCCAATAATTAAGACAAAAAAACTACACAATAAAATATATTTCTTCAATAAACTCGAGCCTTCGGTGCAATTTTTTTTGGATCAATTCCTCCATCCTCAATATTTGAAAGTGTTTCTGTATGAACCGACCTATAAGTCAAACTCACAGATCCATTATGATTTATTCTTGCTAATGTGTGTTTTCTCCAATTNTTATCATCCCTATCTGGATAATCTTCATGTGCATGGGCACCTCTGCTCTCTTTTCTTGCTTCAGCCGAAAAAATTGTAGTAAGAGCATTCGGCATTAGATTATCAAGTTCTAAAGTCTCCATTAGATCTGAATTCCAAATTAATGTTTTATCCGTAACACTTACATCAGAAAAATCTGAAGCTATCTTGTTCATTTTTTTACAACCTTCAGCAAGGGTCTTATCTGACCTAAAGACGGCAGCATCAGCCTGCATGGTTTGTTGCATTTCTAATCTTAATTGAGCTGTAGGAATGTTNCCTTTAGAATTTCTGATTTGATCAAACCTATCCATTGATTCTTCTACAGAATTCATATTTANTTCTCTATTCTTTTCTTTNGGNTCTATTACTTTTCCAGCTTTAATNGCTGCAGCNCTTCCAAAAACGACAAGATCAATCAATGAATTAGAACCTAGTCTATTNGCTCCATGNACACTTGCACAACCAGCNTCTCCAACAGCCATCAAACCAGGTAAAATGGCGTCTTCGTCATTTTCTTTAGGGTCAAGGACCTCCCCCCAATAATTTGTTGGAATACCTCCCATATTATAATGAACTGTAGGCAGTACAGGTATCGGATCTATTG
>PBQX02000095.1:0-67761 GCA_002725175.2 Paracoccaceae bacterium | reverse complement strand
TGCGCAAGAAAAGTATATCTAAAACCGAAAAAGAGGAAATGATAAATCAGGTCCTTGAGCTTGTGGGATTATCGGGGTTAAATCAAAGGTCAGCAAATGCTTTATCAGGAGGGCAAAAGCAACGTGTAGCATTAGCTAGAGCCCTTATTCTAAAGCCAAAAGTATTATTGCTTGACGAGCCTTTATCTGCATTGGACAAAAAACTTAGAGAACAAATGCAATTAGAATTACGCCATTTGCAACGAGCAGTTGGAATTACTTTTATTTTGGTTACTCACGATCAGGAGGAAGCTCTTACTATGAGTGACAAGGTTGCCGTTATGTTTGATGGGAAGGTTGAACAGGTAGCATCTCCAAGAGAGTTATATGAAAGGCCAACCTCTCAAAGGGTGGCGTCTTTTATCGGAGCAATGAATTTTATTAATGGAACTGTGATGGAAGCAAANAATGAAATTGGAATTAACTCTGATATCCTTGGCCCATTGACTATTTCAAGATCTCAAGTTTTTGGAGACCTNACAGAAAATAAAATTATTATAGGGATAAGACCTGAAAGAATTTCAATAGTTTCTGATGGTTCTAGTGTGGCAGGTTCAATTTCTGGAAGAATTACGGATGCTTCGTATTTTGGTGAAACCACCTATTACAAGGTTACATGTGGGAAAGGATCTGAAACTTTAACTGTTTCGGCTCAAAATTCATTCGGCCAAATGGATTACCAAATAGGTGAAGAAGTAAAATTAAATGTTGATATTAAAAGCCTAGTTTGCTTTTTGGATTGAAATCAGAGGCGAAGTCTCGCCTCTGAAATTAATAAAATTACCCTAGAAACCACTTTTGATGAGTTCCCATTCCTTAATCATTTTTTCACGCAATGCCGGAGAAGTAGGTGACTGCCATAGAGTATTTGCAGCATAGCTATCTAGAGAGCCAAAGCCGTTTTCTTCACCAATTGCAGCCATTACTTTACCATTGGAGTGGCCATAACCCCACTCTGTTACAATGTATTCAGCAGAAGAGTCAGCTAGCCAAGCGTCAAGAAAATCATAAGCCTTTTGCTCTGATCCTGGGGCATCTTTCATCATAGTATATCCACACACCCAAGTTGAAGATCCTTCTTTAGTGTCACGATTCATTGCTACAGGAAGCCCGTCCCAACCCAAAGTTGCTGCAACTTCATTCCAAGTCCACTCTAGTAAGATTTCGCCACTTGCCATTAATGCAGAACCTTCCGCGCCATCAGCATGGTATGTTCTAACATTTTTATGCACGTCTCTTAAAAAAGCGGAAGCTTTATCAAAGTCAGCATCCGTTGCTTTATTCCAATCCCTTACGCCAACAGCTAAAAAGCCCAATGCATAAGCATCGTCAACATTATCAACTAGTGATACTCGGTCTTGAAATTTTGGATCTGCAAATACATACAGAGACGAAGCTTCTTCAGCACTCACTTCTTCAGTATTGTAAGTTAAAGCNGTTGCGCCCCAATCAATTGGTACGGCCCACTGTTTTCCATCAACATTCCAACCTTCCATGTTTGCAAATTCGGGCATTACTTTNTCCCAATTTGAAAGACGAGAAGTATCTATAGGTACGATAATGCCTGCATTCCTCCACTTAACAACCGATTGCGAGCAAGGGTGCCCTAAATCAGCTCGGAACCCAGCTCTTACTTTTTGAAAAGCTTCTTCTTCGTCAGAAAAGAATGAATATGTTGGTGCATCGCCATATTTATCAATATAGGCTTGAAAGAAACCAGGGTCTTCATATCCGCCCCAGTCAAAAACTACCAATTCACTGTCCTCTGCAAATGCTGCACCTGAGAACAATAAAACAGCAGTCGAAACTAAATAGCTAAGAATTTTTTTCATGTTGGTTTACCCCACTCAATGAGATTAATAATTTATATTGTATTGAATATAAAATAGATAAAATAGCTGAGAGTCTATAGAAATTTGANCTAAATGGTATTTTCCACCTCTTTCAATGATTCCTCAAGAATATCGAAAAGTATGTTAATTTCCTCTTTAGTTATTGTGAGGGGAGGAGAAAATACACACATATTTATGATAGGCCTAATGATCAAACCACGTTTTTCAGCAGCTTTATCGATTAATGAGCCAAAATCGTAGTCTTTTTTCAATTTTGATTCCTCTGTTGTAGCGGTGCCAATATTTCCTTCTAAGCATCCTAGTAAACCTATNCCTCGAGCTTCTTTTACGATTGAGAATTTTGTTTCAATTGCTTTTAGCCTCTCCTGAAAAAGGGGAGTAATAGATTGTACGTGCTGTAAAGTATTTTCTCTTTCCATTATCTCAATTACTTTTAAGCCGGCTGCAGCAGATACTGGATGACCTGAATATGTAAATCCATTAGAAAAAATTATTTCCTCGTAGTTTGTATTTTGGAGGTTCTGCATTAATTTGTTTGAAATAATAGTAGCTCCCATAGGAATATACCCAGATGTAAGCCCCTTTGCACATGTAATAATATCAGGAATGATGTCAAAAACCTCTTCTGAAGCAAACCAATGTCCCAGTCTTCCNAAACCAGTTACCACCTCGTCTGAGATGTANAGAACTTCATACTTCTCACAAATTGTTTTTGTTCTTTTGTGATATCCTTTTGGAGGTATAACTACACCTCCTGATGCTAAGATTGGTTCCGCAACAAATGCCGCCACATTTTCTGCGCCAAGTTCTAGAATTTTTTCCTCCAGTTCGGCTACCTTTTTATCACACCNTTGGCTTTCTGTTTCATTAGTGTCCCGCAAATTGGGGTTAACATCGGATAAAAAAGAAACATTTTCGGAGAGTGTATCCAGCTTTCTTTTATCGCGTTCTTTTCCAGAAATACTTGCCGCAAAGTAAGTGGATCCATGGTATCCTTTATCTCTTGCGATAACTGTCTTTTTTTGAGGCTGGTCAAGGAAGTTGAAGTAAAATTGAACAAACCTAAGCGCACTATCTATCGCTGTTGAACCGCAGGTCGTAAAAAAGACGTTGTTTAAATCTCCTGGGGTTCTTTCAGCTATCTTTTTTGCAAGGTTAGCAGCTGGCTCATTGCTGTAGTACCAAGGACTACAATAGGGTAGTCTTTTTGCTTGTTCGCTAATTGCATCAGCTATTTCTGTTCGTCCGTACCCAAGATTAACACACCACATTCCTCCTGGTCCATCTATGTGCCGGCTTCCATTTTGGTCATAAATGTAGATACCTTCTCCCTTAGATGCTAAAGCAAAATGATTTGCTTCTTTCTTAAAATCATGCCAAGGGTGAACATAATGCGGGTCTTCCCAGTTGTTTAATTTTGAATTAGTATCCATAATTTAGTTTGCTCCGCATTCTTATTTGTATAATGAGTTTCTATAAGGAACCTCTTTGGGTATATTTCAATTATCTTTATTTAGATGTTATAATACAAGAGCAGAAAAATAGGAACGGGCAAGTTTTAAAAGAAAACATAAAAATGATCAAATATGGAAACCAAAAATGACAAAATTCGGTGATCAGGCATTTAGAAGTGATCAAAATAACCAAATGTGGAAAGAAATGACCTATGCTGGCGCGCAAAGTTTCCTGAGGCGTAGGTACACAAGAAATTTAGAAAACGTTGATGTAGCAGTTAGTGGAATTCCTTATGATGGTGCAGTCACTTTTAGGCCAGGGTGCCGTTTTGGTCCTCAGTCAATAAGGGCAGCGTCAGTCCAGTTAGCAGAGTTAAGTTCATTTCCTTTTGGCATAGAACTACACGAAAATCTAAANGTAGTAGATTGGGGTGATTGTTACCTAGATCCACATAATCCAGAAACAATATCAGATACGATATTTCAGCATGCGAAAAATATTTTGAGTAGTAAAGTTAAGCTTCTTACATTTGGAGGAGACCATTTTGTTTCTTATCCACTAATCAAGGCACATGCTGAGTTTCATGGACCAATAGCACTTCTTCAGTTTGATGCACATTGTGATACTTGGCCTGATGATGGCAAAAGATTAGATCATGGAACTATGTTTTCAAGGGGAGTAAGTGAAGGAATAATCGATGCTTCTTCATCAACTCAGGTAGGNTTNAGAACCGTGAATTATGATGACTACGGCTTTGAAATTTTAACAGCACCCTGGATTCANAGGAATGGTTTAGACGCAACTATTAAGACGATTAAGGATAGGGCAGGAGAAAAACCATTGTATATTTCTTTCGATGTTGATGGTTTGGATCCTGCTTTTGCTCCAGGGACTGGGACGCCTGTTCCNGGAGGATTGGCCTCCTGGCAAGCATTTGAGTTAATAAGATGTTTGGGTGATATGAATTTGATTGGCATGGACATTGTAGAAGTTTCACCGCCATATGATAATTCTGAAATTACGGCACTTGCGGCAGCTACAGTAGCACATGATTGGCTATGTTTGCTTGCTATAAAAAATGGCGCACAAAAAACAGAAATAGGAAAAGTTTAAAGGTATTGTTATGACGGCACAGATAAAAAAATTCCCTAAAGCTTTTCNAGATTGGCTAAATAAAAGAAAAATCGAGGAAGTAGAATGCATCATTTCTGATTTGTCTGGAGTCTCAAGAGGTAAGGCAATGCCTTGGGTAAAGTTTCAAAAAGAGAATAAAGTACTACTTCCTGAATCCATATTTTATCAAACTATATCAGGAGATTATGTTGATATGAACATCAAAGGGCAATGGACGGAAAGCGATATGTTTTTAGTTCCAGATTATAAGGCTGCAGTTTGCTCCCCATGGTCGGATGACATTACGTTGCAAGTGATTCATGATGTTTATAATTCGGATGGAACTCCGCATGAGCTCGTCCCTAGAAATATTCTAAAAAAGATTTTGAAGTTATATAAGAAAAAAGGTTGGAAGCCAGTTATAGCACCAGAAATGGAATTTTATCTTATAAACCCTAATACAGATCCTACAAAGAAAATTGAACCTTCAACTGGAAGATCTGGCCGCACTGTGGCCTCCAGACAAACATACTCTATGATGGCAGTTGATGAGTACGGTCCAGTAATTGATGATATCTACGATTTTGCTGAGGCACAAGGGTTTGGTATAGATACAATTATTCAAGAAGGCGGAGCCGGACAGGTAGAAATTAATCTTGTGCACGGGGACCCTTTACAATTAGCTGATCAGGTGTTTTTTTTCAAAAGGTCTATTCGGGAAGCAGCACTTAAGCAAAAATGTTTTGCGACTTTTATGGCAAAACCGATGGAAGAGCAACCTGGAAGCGCAATGCATATCCATCAGTCAGTGGTAGATTCAAAGACTGGCAAAAACTTATTTTGTGATAAAGATGATGAGCCAAGTAACTTTTTCTATTGGTTCTTAGGCGGTCTTCAAAAATATATACCAAGCGCACTCTGTATGATGGCTCCAAATGTCAATTCTTATAGGAGATATGTTGCAAATCATTCTGCTCCCATTAACCTTGAATGGGCACGTGACAATAGAACTACCGGTCTTCGGATACCGGTCTCCGAGCCAATAGATTTGAGAATAGAAAATAGGGTTGTCGGTATGGATTGTAATCCATATTTAGCTATAGCAGCTTCCTTAGCTTGCGGTTACTTAGGGATGGTAAATAAGATAAATGCCCGGGAACCCGTGGCTTTTGAAGCATATGATATGGAGAGAGCTTTGCCGCGCAGTTTGTCAGAAAGTTTAGATTTTTTTGAGAAGTCACGTGAAATGAAGAAGTTATTTGGAAAGAGCTTTTGCGATGTGTTTGGTTCGGTTAAGAGACATGAGGCTGAGGCATTTATGCAATTTATCAGTCCTTGGGAGCGAGAACACTTGCTCTTAAATGTTTAATGGACTTATTAACCATAAACGATCCGTCTGGGGAGCACCCTAATTCTTATTACTTTGCTTCAAGAAATAAAATAAATAATTTCTCTCCATTAAAAGACAATCTATCCTGTGATGTTTGTGTAATAGGAGGCGGTTTTACAGGCTTGTCCACAGCAATAAGGTTGAAAGAAAGAGGCTTTAGCGTAGTACTCCTAGAAGCAAGGCGAGTGGGCTTTGGTGCATCCGGAAGGAATGGGGGNCAAGTCGGTGTTGGCCAGCGACGGGATCAATTTTATTTGGAAAAAAAGTTTGGAATTTCAAAGGCTAAGGATCTTTGGAATATAGGTTTGGANGCAAGTANAGATGTTTTAGGCTTAATTAATAAATACAATATTTCTTGTGATTATAAGCCTGGAATTCTTGATGTTGAATTTCGTAAAAGAAATGTCTGGGAGTATGAGCGGGAAGTTGAACATATGAGTNCAGTTTATAAATATGAAAAAATGGAATTTCTTAACAAAGAGCAGCTTAGGGCACGACTTGGATCAGAAATGTACTATGGNGGCCTTCAAGATAACGGGGGAGCACATATTCATCCATTAAACTTTGCNCTAGGGCTGTCTGAAGCTGCAAAAAAAATTGGGGTAAAAATTTTTGAAAAATCAAGGGTCATAAAAATTTCCGAGGAGAAAGAAATTTCAATTGAACTTGAAAACGGAGTGAAATTAAATTCAAAATATGCTGTTATAGGGTGNAATGGATACATTGGTCGTTTGGATAAAAGAATTAGTTCATGGATTATGCCTATTAATAATTATATCCTAGCTACTGAACCACTTGATGAAAAATTGGCAAGAAGATTAATCAGNGATGATGTAGCAGTTCATGATAGNAAATTTGTTGTAAATTATTTTAGGTTATCTTCTGATAGCCGCCTTCTTTTTGGTGGAGGTGAAAGCTATAGGTATAGGTTTCCGCTTTCCATAACGAAAAAGGCTCATGTGCCNATGTTAAAGGTATTTCCATATTTAAAGGATATAAAGGTTGATTATGCATGGGGAGGAACTCTCGCTGTTACCCAAAATAGACTTCCTTCCTTTCGCAGGGTAGGNCGTAATATTTTTTCTGCCTCAGGATATTCTGGACATGGCGTTGCAATGGCAACTTTTGCAGGAAAGATTTTAGCCGANGCTATTTCGGGTCAAGCAGAAAAGTTTGATATTATGGCTAGTTTGCCGCAATTAAAGTTTCCNGGGGGACATTTAATGCGTTGGCCCTTATTAGTTCTGGGTATGTCCTATTATGCCTTAAANGATAAACTTCCTTGATTAAGTTTAANACTTCTTTGTTTTATGGTACGCCCTAGGGGAATCGAACCCCTCTTTCCAGAATGAAAATCTGGCGTCCTAACCGATAGACGAAGGGCGCACGGTGNTGACATATTTACTTCTGACATCGTATACTTGCAAGAGAAATCTTATAATTTCTTTATTGGCTAGCTACATCCATTATAATTAAATTAATTCTCTTTCGCCCTCCCCATTCATTTATTTCCACGCGTCCGNCGATGTGAGCCTTTCCTTTCTGTTTACTAATCAAGAATTGACCTATGTCNGAACCNAGGTCATTAAAGAGGATTCCTTCAATCCGAGATCCTGAATTATTAGAGAAAGAAATCTTTATATGCTTTTCACCCAGAATCTGAGCATGATTTATAGTACAATTAGGAAACGCAACGACTGGGAAGGGAGAGTCCGATCCAAAAGGTCCAGCTGAATTTAGTTCTTCNAATAGTGANATTGAAACTGCNGATGTGGAAAGCACAGCATTTATTTGAAGTTCTTTTTTTTCTTGATTAATAGGTTTATAAATACTTGATAACATTTTCTGAGCTTCGACAATTTTAGTNGAGTCAATTTTTAGACCNGCTGCCATGCTATGACCACCGCCAGAAAGAAGTAAGTTCATTTCCTTTAGTTTTATAAAACATGCACCAATATCTAAAGCTTTCGTTGATCTAGCGGAGCCAATTCCTACTCCATTTTCGCCTATTGCTATTACGATTGCGGGCTTTTTAAACNNTTCTTTAATTCGAGAAGCTACTATGCCGATTACTCCAGGGTGCCANCCCTTCTCAAACATCCAAAGAATATTTGCCCCAGATTCTTGCTGAATTTTGGCTTGCAGCAAAGCAGAATCCAATACGCTTTGTTCCAAATTCTTCCTTTCCATATTCAAAGTCTCTAAGTTATTGGCATATTTTTCTGCGTCGCCTAAATTTTCGGTGGTTAATAATGTTGTAGCCAACTTTGCATCGCTGATCCGCCCAGCAGCATTTATTCTTGGTGCAAAAGTGAAGGCTAAGGCCTGATCAGTAATGGGAGATCTAAAGTTGGCNTGCTCTGCTAATGCTTCAAAGCAAGGTCTTTTGTTTTTTGAAATCATTCTTATCCCTTGCTGGACAAAGGCACGATTTAGGCCTTTAAGAGGNACCACGTCCGCCATAGTTGCTAAGGCTACAAGGTCCATACAGTTAATGAGATTGAATTCCTTTTTACTATCTTCTCTTGAGATTCTGTTTAAATCAGCAATAAATAAAAAAACTATTCCAGCTGTGCATAGGTCAAAAAAGGTTGGGTCTTCATTTTTTCTTTTTGGGTTTATTAAAGCGAAGCTTTTTGGAATATTTTGGTTTACCTGATGGTGATCAATTATTATGACATCACAATTTTCTTTATTGGCAGCNTCAACCGATTCAAAGGCTTGTGTNCCGCTGTCAAGACATAATAAAAGNGTATTTTTTTTNGCTAATTTTGTGAATGCATTTATATTAGGNCCATAACCTTCAGTAATTCGATCAGGAATATAAAGACTTGGTTCAATTCCACAATGTCTAAGCCAAAGTATCAATAATGATGCCGCCGTCGTACCGTCAACATCAAAATCAGAATAAATTATTATATTTTCTTTATTTTTGACAGCTTGAATTAACCTATTTGAAGCTTTTCTCATATCAGATAATAGGCACGGATCGGGCATTAGGTTTTTAATCTTTGGATTTAGATATTGATCTACCTCTTCTGGATTAATTCCTCTAATCGCTAATGCAGTGGCGGTAAGAAGCGAAACATNGGACCTNTGCATTATGAATTCAGCTTGGCGATCCTCTGTAAGACTATTGCCAATCCATTTATTGTTTCCTAGAGAGCTTGAAACATTTAGTATTGTTTCGCACATATAAAACTAACCCAGTTATTAAATATCTTCGATCCTCAAACAAACAGGTAGCCCAATGCAGATATCATCTTTTGAAAGCTGTTCGATACATGTTCTGATTTTTTCAGCACTTGTTTTATGAGTAAGTAAAACAATGGGAGCTTCTAGACCTTTATGATCTTTTTGTCTCATTCTATTAATTGAAATTCCGTATTCCCCCAGAATTCCTGTAATATGGCTAAGAGCGCCCGGTTCATCTCTTATGCTAATTCTGATGTAGAATGAGTTTTCAAATTCTCGGATGGAATGTTCTATAGTTCGGAGATGCTGCTCTGGTATGCCAAATAGTGGTTTTACTTTGTCACCTGATATATTAATTAGGTCGGCCATAACGGCGGATGCCGTAGGTCCTTCTCCAGCGCCAGCCCCTCGATAATATGTTTTGCCAATGAAGTCACTTTCAACCAAAATTATATTTTCGCTNCCCATTACTTGAGCTATGGGGCTTGTCAGAGGAATCAGACAGGGTGCTACTTCATGGTGAAAACCGTGCTCCGTTACTTTAGCAGATGCCAATAGTTTAATCTTAAATCCTAATTCTTTTGCACTTTTAATATCAAAAAGAGATATGTCTTTTATGCCATTAGTATTTATATCTTCTAATGATGTTTTTTGATTGAAACCTATGCTTGAGAGTATGGCCANCTTGTGAGCTGAATCAATTCCGCCAATATCNAANTCTGGGTCCGCTTCGACATANCCTAGACCTTTTGCCTTATTAAAGGCCGTCTCATAACTTAGTGANTTTTTTTCCATTTCTGTTAGAATATAGTTGCAGGTACCATTAATTACACCAATTATCTGGCTTGTCTTATTGGGGGANAGGCTTTGCATTAGNGTCCTGATTATGGGTATTCCACCTGCGACTGCTGCCTCATAGTAAACATTAACTTTTTTTTCTTCTGCAAGGACTGCTATTTCATGACCATGNTGAGCAAGTAGGGCTTTATTTGCCGTTACCACATTTTTNCCNTTATTAATCGACTGAAAAACTAAATCCTTTGCTATACCTTCATGTCCACCTATTAATTCTACCACACAGTGTACCTGATCAAAATTTGTAAATTCCATTGGGTCAGAAACCCATGCTATATTTTCTAGATTAACGGCTCTTTTTTTTTCCTTACTCTTAGCACTTACNGCCAAGATTTTTATTTTTTTTCCTGTTCGAANTTCTATAATATCTTTGTTCTTTTCAATTAACCTAATTAAGCCACAGCCAACTGTTCCTAACCCAGCTATGGCAATGTTAAAGGTTTTTTCTTGTTCATTTGTCATTTTTTACTTTATTTATATTTAGTTATCGAATGATATTGTTGGCTCATTTAGTAAAGCCTCTGCCTCTTTTAATGCTCTTTTATCCTCTTCCGATATAGAAAAATCAGTTTCCGATATATTTNTNTCACTATCTTTAAGTTTTGTTACTTTGGGTGCTGACCTCTCAAAAATAGGGTCTTGAAATTTATACAATNCAAAGAATTGTTTATTATTTTCTGTTAATTGGCTGCAACTACAGATGGAAAATCCTAAAAATATTATAGAAAATATATTAGAGAAGTTCACAGTCGCACCAAGTTTCTTGGTAGTGCCATAAATAATGCAATCAATTTTAATAAATGGGAAATCTTCCGCATAAATCTACAACGCCTTTTTTGACCCTTTCTTCAGTATCTTGGTTGTTGCTCTCACCATTCTCGGCCAGGCCTTTNAAAACCTCAATAATAAAATTTCCAACCTGTTGAAATTCTTCATTCATAAANCCTCTTGTAGTTGCTGCCGGGCTTCCCAANCGAATTCCTGAAGTTACTGTGGGTTTTTCAGGATCATTGGGAATACTGTTTTTGTTACATGTGATGTTAGCCCTTCCCAATGATTTTTCTGCATCATTTCCAGTAACTCCCATGGGCCTAAGATCAACAAGTAATACATGGGTATCTGTCCCTCCTGTTATTATATTCAGGCCTCCATTAATTAATGTTTCTGACAAAGCTTTGGCATTCCNTATCACATTTTTTTGGTAAATTTTGAAGTCTGGATGGAGTGCTTCCTCAAAAGCTATTGCTTTAGCGGCAATTACATGCATCAAGGGTCCACCTTGGAGACCAGGAAATATTGCTGAGTCAAATTTTTTGGCAAGATCAGCATTATTCGTTAAAATCATGCCTCCACGAGGTCCTCGTAAAGTTTTATGGGTTGTAGTCGTAACAACATCAGCAAATTTTAATGGATTNGGGTGCTCTCCTGCAGCAACCAANCCAGCAAAATGAGCCATATCAACATGAAGAATNGCATTTATTTTGTCCGCAATTTTTCTAAAGGCTTCAAAATTTATTTGTCTTGGTACTGCCGAGCCTCCTGCAATTATTATTTTTGGCGAATGCTCTAATGCTAGTTTTTCAACTTGTTCATAGTCAATTAAGTGAGTGTCTTCTTTTACACCGTAGTGGATTGCATTAAACCACTTTCCAGATTGATTTGGCTTAGCGCCGTGTGTCAANTGCCCTCCACTTGATAGATCCATCGCTAAAAATGTATCTCCAGGNTTCATTATTGACATAAAGACAGCTTGATTTGCCTGACTTCCTGAATGGGNTTGGACATTTGCAAAGGAGCACGAAAATAATTTTTTAGCTCTTTCAACTGCGAGTTCTTCGGCGATATCAACATAATTGCAGCCCCCGTAGTATCTTCTACCGGCATAACCCTCAGCATATTTATTTGTCATCACTGACCCTTGGACCTCTAAAACGGCTTTCGAAACAATGTTTTCGGAAGCTATTANCTCAATCTCATTTCTTTGCCGGCTCAGCTCTCCTTCGATGGCATTAAATAGATTTGGATCAGTTTCATAAATGCTATTACTAAAAAAACCGGATTTTAGATCTTTCATTTTTCTCTCCAAAATATCTTTAATTANATCTGTTTAAGCAGNGTTTCTATAAATAAATACTTTTCACTGGTTAACAGGTCTAATAGACTATACATGGTAAATTTTAAAGTAAAATAAAAACATTTATGTATGTTGAGTCTTTTTAGGCGGATCCGATGAAAAAACAAAAAATATCATTTTTGTCTTCAGAAAGTAAAAAGAAGGATATTATCAANCTAAATCACTTGAAGAAAATATACGGTGACTTCAGTATTGATGAATGTGANGTTATTGTTGCTCTTGGTGGAGATGGNCATATGCTGAATGCTCTTCATATTGCTAANTCTGTTAATAAACCAGTTTATGGGATGAACCAAGGTACGATAGGTTTTTTGATGAATACATTTTCTAGTGAATTTCTTTTGGAAAGGATTGATAGTTCAGAAGAGACTATAATTCACCCATTGCGTATGGAAGCAATTACAGATGATGGATCTGTCAAAGAAGCGTTGGCGATAAATGAAGTCTCTTTNTTGAGATCGGGGCCTCAGGCTGCTAAGTTAAAGATTTCCATTGATGATAAGGTAAGGTTAAGTGAACTNATATGTGATGGNGCTNTAGTGTCTACATCTGCAGGATCNACAGCATATAATTATTCAGCCCATGGACCAATACTTCCAATAAATTCTGATGTATTGGCTTTAACAGCTATGTCTGCTTATAGGCCTCGCAGATGGAGAGGGGCCTTACTGTCAAGTGAAGCAAAGATTTCATTTGAAACAATTGACTATGAAAANCGCCCAGTTTCTGCAATGGCAGATACATTAGAGGTAAAAAATGTCATTACAGTTCATGTTTCCAGCTACAAAAAAGTATCTTATCATCTGTTATTTGATCCTGGGCATGGATTAGAAGAACGACTGCTTCAGGAACAGTTTTTTTAGAGTAAATTTGGTTGGGAAGAAAATTATGANATCAATCTTAAAAGAGAATGTTTTTTGGGTCTTTATTTGTATGACTTTGGGGGCGTTTTTATTATGGAATATATCTGATATTCTTGCCCCATTCATTTTAGGAGGAATTCTCGCATATTTGCTCGATCCAATGGCGGATAAAATGGAGTCGTTTGGTGTGCCTCGATTGCTTACCGCTTTAACTGTAAGCTTATTTGCATTATTTGTTTTNATGACTGCTGCAATATTAGTTATTCCTATTATTTTTGATCAAATTAATCAGATAATCGGATTTATTCCCTATATCACTAATGAAATTTATTTAGTAATGCAAAAGGGTTTTAAGGTACTAAATTTAGGGGAAGTGGAAGATATTGATTTGGTGAATCTAAGTAAGAATTTAAATGAAGTTTCACCTATATTTGCTAAATCAATATTTAATTCATCATTTGCAATATTAGATTTTATATTCTTATTAATGGTGACTCCTATTGTAGCTATATANCTTTTGGTGGATTGGGATAAAATAATTAAGGAAGTAGAAAAGGTTATACCAAGACGTTTGGAGCCNACTATTTCCCAAATTGTTATTGAAATGCATAAAACTGTAGCGTCATTTCTTAGAGGTCAGTTTAGTGTTTGCATAATTTTAGCTATATTTTACGCCGCATCTTTGACTGCCTTGGGTTTAGAATACGGTTTATTAGTAGGCTTATTTTCGGGGCTAATTTCCTTTATACCTTTAATTGGTGCAATTCTTGGTGGCTTGGTAGCTCTGGTGGTTTCTCTNGCTCAATTTTGGCAAACCCCAGAATGGGTTGGTGTAGTTTTAATTATTTTTCTTNTNGGNCAAGTTCTGGAAGGCAACCTTTTAACTCCTAGGTTNGTTGGAAAATCGGTTAAGCTTCACCCTTTATGGATAATTTTCAGTGTTACTTGCTTCGGATCTTTAATGGGTTGGGTTGGTATAATTTTAGCTGTCCCATCCGCAGCTTGTATAGCTGTTTTAGTTCGATTCTCTTTAAAGATTTATTTCGAAACTGACTTTTATAAATCTTAATCAATTTAAGGATCTAAATTGAATTCTGAACAATTAGTTTTTAATCTTGGCGAGAAGAAAATGATGGGCAGGGATCAGCTTTTTAGATCCCAGTCGAATGAACTAGCACTTAGCATTATAGAAAATTATCCGAAGTGGCCTAAAAACAGATTAGTTTTAGTGGGGCCAAAGGGATGTGGTAAAACTCACATATCATCAATATTTTCGAACGAACTGGATGGGTTTATGTGTTCTGCTGTGGATTTTAAACTACAAAAAATACAGAATTTAAATAATAATGTAACAGTAATTCTTGAGGATTTAGATCAGTTAGAAAATTTGGATGATGAAGCTGCTAGAATTGTTGAGGAAGAAATTTTCCACTTACTAGTAAAATTTGAAAATAATAATTTTAGAATATTAGTTACTGGATGCGATAGCCCTTCTCTCTGGCGAATAAATTTACCAGATTTAAGCTCACGGTTGAAGACATTTCCTGTAGCAAGGATTGATAATCCGGATGACAAACTTTTCTTGAACCTCATTTTAAAATTTTTTTCTGAAAAGCAACTAAATGCTAGTTCTTCTGTGATAAATTTTATCGCCCCACGTATAGAGCGAACCTATTTATCAGCCAGGAACTTTGTTGAAGAAGTTGATGCCAAGGCATTAAAAGATAAGCGTGAACTTACTTTGGCTTTGGTTAAAAGTGTGCTAGGAGAATCTGATTAATTGTAAGAAAAAAATTTAGTGTCTATAGATAATTTTAATAAGCGATTTGAGAATGGATAGTATTGCGGACTTTTTGACAAAAAACTATTCTGTATCTCCTTCAAATACTAGGATCTCCTTAAAATCTAAGAACAGATTCTTTAATCGAGAATTGTCCTGGATATCATTTAACTGGAGAGTATTACAGGAGGCAGAAAATGAAAATGTACCCTTAATGGAGAGGGTAAAATTTTTATCCATTTCAGCAAGTAATTTAGATGAATTTTACTCTGTTAGAGTTGCTGGAATAAAGGAAATGGTTAGGAAGAGAATAAAAATTCAAAGTGATGATGGCCTTTCGCCCCTAGAGCAATTAAGGGAAATTAATCTCCAGGCTAAGGAGTTAATTAGTCATCAGCAGGTAGTTTGGAAGAGTTTGGTAGCTGAGCTTAGAAAGGAAGGAATAGGTTTTTTAGCCATAGATGAGCTCACTAAGAAGGACGTTAGATTCTTGGAAGAGAAATTCTTGAAAGAAATTTTTCCTGTTTTGTCACCAATGGCAATAGATCCGGCACATCCTTTTCCATTTATTGCTTCAGGTGGTTTCGCTCTCGCACTTTCGCTTAAAGGTG
This sequence comes from Paracoccaceae bacterium, assembly GCA_002725175.2. Taxonomy (GTDB): domain Bacteria; phylum Pseudomonadota; class Alphaproteobacteria; order Rhodobacterales; family Rhodobacteraceae; genus CACKLF01. The sequence continues at coordinate 52,473 of PBQX02000095.1, read as the reverse complement.
AAAATTCTGATGAAAGCTTAGATATTATTTTGCCCGTTCCTGCTCAGATAGATAGGTTTCATAGGTTGGAAGAGAATAAAGTTGATCGGTATAGATTTATTCTTATGGAAGACATACTTAGCTTATTCATAAAAAATATTTTTCCTGGGTATAAATTAAGCGGTAAATTTAGCTTTAGACTATTAAGAGATAGCGATCTAGAATTAGAAGAAGAAGCTGAGGATCTTGTAAGGGAATTTGAAACAGCACTAAAGCGGCGACGTAGAGGTGAAGTAATTAGAATGAAGGTATCTTCAGAATTTCCTGTGGAACTCCTTGAGTTGGTGTCTTCATCTATTGGTGTTTCTAAGCACGAGATAGTAACGGTGGATGGCCTGGTCGGAATGACGGATTTACATGATCTGCAAATTCCAGAACGTTTAGATTTAATTTGGCCAGAGTTTAAGCCTAGGCTGCCGGAAAGAGTTGAAGATTATGACGGTGATATTTTTTCAGCAATTAAGCAAAAAGACATGCTATTGCATCACCCATACGAAACCTTTGAAACCGTAATTAACTTTATAGAGCAAGCAGCATCTGATCCAAATGTTTTGGCAATAAAACAAACGCTTTACCGAACAAGCTGGGATAGTCCTGTAGTGAAGGCTCTCTGCGAAGCTGCAGAAAATGGAAAATATGTTACCGCATTGGTAGAACTGAAGGCAAGATTTGATGAGGCTACGAATATTAGACAATCTAGGGCGCTGGAGAGGGCAGGAGCTCAAGTAGTTTACGGTTTTATTGATTGGAAAACTCATGCAAAAGTTTCTACTGTTGTTAGGAGGGAAGGCCAAAATTTAGTCACTTACACGCACATTGGGACCGGAAATTACCACCCTGTAAATGCAAAGATTTATACTGACTTAAGTTTATTTACGTGTGATGAAGCATTAGGTAGTGATGCCAATAAAGTATTTAATTATGTATCTGGTTATGCTCCACCTTTAGAGTTAGAAAATTTGCGAGTCTCACCGCTAAACCTAAAATCAACCTTAATTGAAAATATAAGAAATGAAATCAAGCATAAAAGGGCGGGTAAACCTGGGGTTATATGGGCAAAACTAAACTCTCTAGTCGAACCAGATATCATTGATTGCCTTTATGAGGCTAGTAATGCAGGAGTACAAATAAAACTAATAGTTAGAGGAATTTGTGGATTGAGACCTGGTATCAAAGATTTATCTGAAAACATAAGAATTAAATCGATAATTGGAAGATTCTTAGAGCATTCTAGGATTGCTTGTTTTGGAAATGGTTACGGTCTGCCTTCTAAAGAAGCAAAGGTTTATATTTCTTCTGCTGATTGGATGAGCAGAAACCTTACCAGAAGAATAGAAACATTAGTTGAAATTAAGAATAAAACTGTGCATGCACAGATTGTGGATCAAATTATGGCAGCTAATTTAGCAGATACTGAACAAAGTTGGGTTTTAGATTCTGAAGGTGTCTATCACCGCGGTTCCTCTCCAGATACCAAGGGTAAATTTAACTGTCATGAATTTTTTATGAAAAATCCATCAATGTCTGGTCGAGGTAAAACAGGTGGAAATGATGTGCCTAAATTAAAAAATCTAATTTAATGAAATCTTAATTATCTAAAAATGCTGATATCAAACCAAAAGTTTAGCCGAAAAGAAGCATTTAAAACAGCAATAATTGATATTGGCTCAAATTCTGTAAGGATAGTCATTTTAAAGGGCATCAAGCGATCTCCAGAATATTTTTACAACGAAAAAGTTATATGCAAGTTGGGGTTTGGAGTGAAGGCAAAGGGATTTTTAAACCCAGAAGGAATTACGTTAGCTTTTAAGACACTTGCAAGATTTTCTTTACTCATATCAAAAATGAAAGTTGATAAGACTATTGGTGTTGCGACGGCAGCTGTCAGAGAGGCTAAAGATGGTCAAGAATTTTTGGGAAAAGTGAGTAAGGAAACAGGAATTCCATTTAGAGTTTTGTCAGGTCGGCAAGAAGCAAAATATTCTGCTAAGGGTGTTTTGTTTGGTTGGCCAAAAGCTAATGGACTTGTTTGTGATATTGGGGGACTTTCTGTGGAGTTTTGTGAAGTGTTAAAAGGAGAAATCCTTAGCGCTCAATCTGTTAATCTTGGTCCATTAGCCTTTGCAAACGAAAAAGAAATGGAAGGGCAAAAAAGATCATTCAAGCACAGTTTAAAAAACATAAACAGTAAGCTGACCAGAAAAAATAAGAGCGTGTTTTTAGTAGGAGGTGCCTGGAGAGCTCTAGCTAAGGTAGATATGGAGTTGAAAGGCTATCCATTAAAAATTCTTCATGAATACCGAATGCGATCTAAAGAGATGGAGGAGACTGCATCTTGGTGTCTTTCCCAATCTGAAGCTGAAATCATCAAGAGAACAGGATTATCTAAAGCTAGAGTGTCTTCTATCAAACATGCTTGCCGAGTAATACTAGACTTAATCCTAATTTTAAAGCCAGATAAATTTTTTGTTTCTTCATATGGTTTAAGGGAAGGGCTATTTTTTGAAAAATTGGACGAATGTGTGAAGGTTCAAGACCCTTTAATCGAAGTCTCTTTAGATTATGAAAAAAGGTCAGCGCGGTTCCCTGGTTTTGGAGCAGAACTCTATAATTGGGTATTGCCAATTTTTTCAAAATTAACCAAGCTGGAAAAGAAGGTAATTTTATCTGCTTGCTTATTGCATGACACTATTTGGTTTGCTCACCCAGATTACAGATCGGAATTATGTGTGGAAACTATAACCCGAGCAAATATGGTAGGAATTGATCATAGTGGGCGACTTTTTTTAGGGCTAGCCTTAGCTTTTCGATATAAGGGTGGAGCTCAAATTTCTGAACTTCCGACTTTTAGAATTTTACGTCAGAGAGATAAGGAAAAAGCAATTATACTTGGCAAGGCAATGCGATTAGGCGCTTTACTTTCTGGATCGGCTCTAGGAGGCTTAAGAAAAGCCAAACTTAGTGTCTCTTCTAAGGAACTTGTTTTAATGATTGATGAAGACGCTAAGGCATTGGCAGGTGGAATAGTCAAAAAAAGACTAGTGTCTTTAGGGGATGCATTGAATTTAAAGGCAAAACTAGTTATTGAGAATGTGTGACTGACAACTTTTTAGTAAGATATTATATCACATTGGGGGTGGAATGCGGTTAACAAAATATTTTTTACCTGTAGCGAAAGAAGTACCTGCGGAGGCAAAAATTGCAAGCCATCGTTTAATGCTTCGAGCAGGAATGATTAAGCAAGCTTCGGCTGGCATATATTCATGGTTGCCACTAGGGTTTAGAGTCTTAAAGAAAATTGAAACAATTGTAGAAGAGGAACAGGTTAAGGCCGGCCATATTCCAATGCTAATGCCTACCATACAGCCAGCTGAACTATGGAAAGAAAGTGGTAGGTATGAAGATTATGGGAAAGAAATGCTCAGAATTAGAGACAGGCAGGAACGGGATTTACTATATGGGCCAACTAATGAAGAACAAATAACAGACATTTTTAGAGCACATATTTCTTCATATAAGGAGCTACCTAAGACCCTATTCCATATTCAATGGAAATTTAGAGATGAAATGCGACCGAGATTTGGAGTTATGCGGGGTAGAGAATTTTATATGAAAGATGGTTACTCATTTGACATTGATAAGGATAGTGCAATTCACTCCTATAATAGACATCTGGTTAGTTATCTTAAGACGTATGAAAGATTAGGGTTAAAGGCAATTCCAATGAGAGCCGACACCGGCCCGATAGGGGGAGATTATAGTCATGAATTTCTTGTTTTGGCTGAAACAGGCGAAAGCAATGTATTTTATGACCGGACTGTTGCCGAGTTATCATTGGGCAAAGAAGATATTAACTATGAAGATTCAGAGAGTATACAGGGAATTGTCAATCAATTTACCAAATATTATGCCCGCACCGAGGAGACACATGACAAGAAAATATTTGAGGATCTAAATGTTAATTTGAGACAGGTTGGCAAAGGAATAGAAGTTGGACAAATTTTTTACTTTGGTACTAAATATTCTGAAGCTATGAACGCTAGAGTTAATTTGCCTGATGGTTCTAAAGTACCTGTTGAGATGGGAAGCCATGGTATAGGTGTATCTAGGCTGGTAGGAGCAATAATAGAAGCAAACCATGATGAGAAGGGAATAGTATGGCCTTTATCGGTAGCGCCCTTTAAGATAGGAATAGTGAACGTGAAGCAATCTGACAAAGAAACAAGTGATTTTTGTGAAAAGCTTTATACAGCTATAAACAATATGGGCTTAGAGGTCCTGTATGACGATAGGGAAGAAAGGGCGGGTATAAAGTTTAATACTATGGATCTTATCGGTGTTCCATGGCGAATAACAGTCGGACCTAGAGGTGTAGAGGCAGGTCAGGTTGAGCTAACTAGCCGAAAATCTGGGGAGAGTATAGAGTACAGTTTGGAACAAGTGTTAAATAGGTTGCAGTCTCTGGACTAACAGCACAATTTTGGGGGTAAAATTTGGGAAAAGGTTCTGTTAAACGAGCAGGATTGTTTGCTTTAAATTATGAGCTAAGAATTGCATTTAGATATCTTTTTGCAAAAAGAAGTGAGGGCGGTTTATCTGCAGTTGCTTGGTATTCACTTATTGGAGTGACATTAAGTGTTGCTACCCTGATAGTAATACAAGCTGTAATGATTGGCTTTCGAGTAGAGTTTGTTTCAAAAATCCTGGGAGCAAACTCACATTTAAGTGTTTATTCTGACTCTTTTATAAAAGAAAAAAGGCAAGGGCTTAATAAAGAGCTCCAAGAAATTATTTTTGAAAAACTTAAGCAGGTCGATTCTGTAATAAATACAATGCCAATAATTATGGAAACAGTTATGGCGTCCAGCAGCTCAGGAAACGCTGGAGTACAAGTATTTGGAATTCAAGAAGAGGATCTTCTTAAGTTGCCTCTCTTATTCAACCCGGAAAACACTCAAGGGGACATAAAAAAATTTAGTGACGGGGTTGCTATTGGATCTTCTTTGGCACGGCAGCTGGGTGTTAAAGTAGAATCAAACATAAGATTAGTTTCTCCTTCTGGTGCGAAAACAGTATTTGGGGTTACTCCAAGGGCAATGGATTTTAAAGTTTCCTACATCTTTACTGTTGGAAGATACGATATTGATAGCACTAGAATTTATATGCCTATGAGTGAAGCGAAAACTTTCTTTAATAAAAATAATTCTGTGGACCGGATTGATGTTTTGGTAGATCAACCAAATACAATTGAATCAATATCTGACGAAATAAATCTGAATTTGATGGAGGTTAAAGGGAATAAGTTTGTTGTTTGGGATTGGAAACAAGCATCAAATTCTTTCTTATCTGCTTTAGATATTGAAAGAAAAGCAATGTTTGTAATCTGGTCTTTGGTTGTTCTTATAGCAGCGTTGAACATAATTTCTGGTCTTGTGATGATGGTAAAGAATAAGACTCAGGATATTGCAATACTTAGGACCATTGGGTTTTCTAGATCTTCAATAATGCGTATTTTTTTTATTGCAGGTTCCTTAATAGGTGTCATTGGAACTATATTAGGAGTCATTCTAGGCTGCCTTTTTTCCTCATATTTGCATGAAATTCAAAATCTAGTTGAATTTATTTTTGGGGGAACTATTTGGGATCCACAGGTACGATACTTAACTAAAATTCCTGTGAAATTACGCACAAATGATATCCTTTCAGCTACTTCTATAGCTTTGGTAATTTCTCTATTAATTACTATATTGCCGTCATATCGTGCGGCAAGCTTAAATCCAATTGAAGGCTTGAGGCATGGCTAGATCTGTTTTAAAATTTAAGAATATATTGAAGTTTTACAATCGAAATTTACCAAACCAGGTAGATGTTCTTAAGGGAGTGGATTTTTCTCTTAATGCAGGTGAGATGGTCGGATTGATAGCCCCATCTGGGAGTGGGAAAACTACTATGCTTAATATAGCAGGTTTGCTAGATAGCCCTTCGTCTGGCACAATAGAGATTAATGGCAGTAAGGTTTTCCATATGGAAGACGAAGCCAAAAGGCAAATTAAGCTTTCGGACAAATTAGCTACTAATTTGAGAAGGGACCTCATAGGTTTTGTTTACCAGTTCCATCACTTACTTCCCGAGTTTACAGCTTTAGAAAATGTTGAATTGCCCAAACTACTTGTCGGGAAGTCATCTAGGCGAGCTAAAACTGAAGCTGAAGAATTATTGTATTCTGTTGGCTTAGAAAATCGGTTACTCCACAAACCAAGCCAACTTTCGGGCGGTGAACAACAAAGAGTAGCTATATGCAGGGCTCTAGCAAATAATCCAAAAATCCTTCTAGCAGATGAGCCTACTGGTAATTTAGATTCGGATACATCTAAGGAAGTGTTTAGTATATTAACTGAGACTGTAAAAAGAAATGGGATGGCGGCTATTATAGCAACGCATAATACAGAATTTGCCTCAAAATTAGATAGAATTATTAGGATTGAATCGGGTAAGTTAGTTTAGCTTTATATAGGGTTACACATGTTTTGCACCATGACCCACTCAAGCCCAGAAATTTGTGTTGGTATTTTAAAAGATTCTATTTCCTTCAGGGCTTCAATCTTTTGTATAGTAAGTTCGTTTAAGATTTTTGGATCCCAATCTATGGATGTTCCAGAAATATATTTTAATAAAGACAAAATAGATTGACTAGAAAAAAAAGTTTTTAGAGGAATGTTGAGTTGATTGGCTTTATCAGCAAGAAAAAGGAATTCTGAAATTTCTAGAGGATCCTTAACATCTGAGATAAATTTTTTTGTTAAGATGATTTGCCCGTCCGGTAGGGCAAAAAACTTGTTTTCTGTTGAACTTAAAATGATAATGTCATTTATATTTTTATATTTTTCTACAAGTTGGTCTAAAATTTTCTGACCTTCAGGTATAATACATTTNCGACCAAGTGGATTATCTTTAGATTCAATTAATTTCTCAAAAATTATAGAAGTTTTGCCATTTGGGGTTATNGAAGTAGCAATTCCTATTAAAATATTTTTTGAATTTAGTAACAAAAATAAAGTTACGANAANAGAAATTATAAGAAAAAAAATAGTCCTAAAATTTTTNNGGTNATAGNTAGGGGCTTGGATAACTTTCTTCAATTGTTCAATCATCTCTTCATCAGAGATTGTAAGTTTTTCTATGCCGTCTTCGTCAGGNGANAAGGTTACTTGACCATCAGGAAGTGTATTAACNGAAATGCTAGGGAAGGACCATTGTGCAACTATTGATTCGTTTATATCTNTTAAAAGNAANGTTGATTTGCCNAANGAGACNACAACTTGCTCCTCTGGTTTCTCACTGCTTTCCTGCCAAACACCAAAAGTTTCAAATTTGGNATATTCGATTTCTTGGCTCATAAATCTTTATTTTTTTATATCAGGATGCTGGTAACCAAGATCTTTAAGAATATTCCGCAACTCCATTTTAGATATTTTTCCGGTGGCAGTATGAGGTATATTATCCATGAAAATTACATCATCTGGAACCTGCCATTTGGCTACACGTTCAGAAATTTTTTTGATTATGTCTTTTGGATCTGGTTTGNNGCCTTCTTTTGAGACGANTACTATGACNGGACGTTCATCCCATTTTGGATGNGCAACACCTATTGCTGCAGCTTCTGCAACTTTATCATGAGCAATAGCAGCATTTTCAAGTTCAATTGAAGATATCCATTCTCCNCCAGATTTTATGACGTCCTTTGATCTNTCCGTTATTCTCATGTATCCGTTTTTATCAATGGTTGCNACATCTCCAGTATCAAACCATCCATCCTTATCGACAGCCAATTTATCTTCTTTGTGATAATTATTTACCACTGCNGCTCCTCTGGCCCAAAGTTTTCCNGATGCTTTGCCGTCCCAGGCCAATACTTTCCCATCGTCGTCAGTTATTTGNAGCTGTACAGAAAAAGGTGAATGGCCAGTGGTTTCCTGAATGTCAACTCTTTCACTCGAGGGTAAAGACATNACTTCAGGTTTAAATGAGCANATGGTTCCGAGAGGAGACATCTCTGTCATTCCCCACGCATGTAGAACTTGGACCCCATATTTGTTTTGAAATTTTTCTATTACAGCTCTAGGACAAGCCGANCCTCCTATCACTACTCGNTTAAGAGTACTTAATTTCAAGTTATTTGAATCCAAATAATTAAGCAATAAGAGCCAAACTGTAGGAACAGCCAAAGTAATGGTTACTCCTNTCTCTAACATTTCATANAACGCTTCTGGTGTCATTTCACGACCTGGTANAACCANAGAACTACCAGAAAGTGGNGCCGAATATCCAACAGACCACCCGTTAGCATGAAAAAGGGGCACAACAGGCATTACCCTATCATTGCTTGAAAGATTAAGCATATCTGGATTTGTTACTGTTAGAGCATGTAACACATTTGACCTATGCGTGTATGTTACNCCCTTNGGATTCCCTGTTGTTCCAGATGTATAACAAATTCCACATGGTTCCCTCTCATCACCAGAAACCCATTCAAANTCACCAGATTGCTCCCTTANCAGNTCCTCATAACATAGGATATTTTTNAGANTGGTTTCTGGAATATTTTTCNTATCGGTTAATATGATGANNGTTTGAATTTTAGGNCAGCTGTCTATTATCTTTTCAATTACTGGCACTAAATCTAAATCAACCATTAATATTTTNTCTTCCGCATGATTGATTATATAGATTAATTGTTCTGCAAAAAGTCTCGGGTTNAGGGTGTGNTTTATCGCACCTGATCCTGGGATNCCAAACCAAACCTCCATATGTCTGGCTGTATTCCAAGCCATCACACCAATGGTATCACCTTTNTTTACGTCCAAAGATATTAAAGCCTGAGATANTTTTTTTGCTTGCTTATGTATGTGTTTCCAAGTTGTCTCAGTTATAGGACCTTCAACGCTTCTACTAATAATTTTCCTTTCAGGGTGGTATAGAGCAGCGTGATCAATTATTTGAGATACTCTTAAAGGGAAATCTTGCATNGTCTGCATTTTATTCTCCAGGCTATTTTCTNACAAAATGAAAATAGCACNCGAGATAGGAATTAAAAAGTATAAATTGATAAANGAATAATAAAAAATTAANTTAAATCATGANTTTAAATGAAAATTTTAAGGGCGGCTTATTAATTACTTNAGGAATGCTTATTTTAGCAATCACNGATAATTATGTGAGATTTATTTCTGAAGATATTGGACTTTGGCAGTTTCACTTAATTCGTAGCCTGATAGCAGTTCCAGCTATGATTTTATTTGCAAATTGCAGATCATATGATTTTTGGCCTAAAAATCTTAAATTAGTTGCTCTTCGTACTGCCATTCTAGTTTTGGCTATGTTTATATACTTTGGATCCCTTGCATTTTTCCCAATATCTCAGGTAGCAGCAGGTTTGTTTACATCGCCAATCTTTGTAATTATTTTTTCGGTATTGTTCTTGGGGGAGCGCCTTTATTTTTCTAGAATAGTTGCCGTTTTTTTAGGTACGGTGGGTATTTTTATAGTACTCGGTATAAATGTGCTCGATTTATCATTTCTGAGTTTTATTCCAATAGCGTCGGGCGCATTTTATGCGTTAGCTTCACTGGCACTCAGGCGATGGTGTTATAATGAAACGGCAACTTCCATTATGCTAATTTTTTTCTTGGGAATGGGAATTGTTGCTGCAATAATGACTTTTCTTATTGAAGTTAACCAATTTTTTGAAATTTTTATGATTTCCAAAACTTTTCTAACTTTTCCTTTAAAAATACCTTCAGAACAGACCTTTTATATCATCATTGGTCATGCCATAGGCTCAATTTTAGGGGGTATTTTAATTACAGCAGGGTACCAAAAAGGCGAGACCAGCTTTGTTTCAGTATTTGAGTACTCGTTCTTATTGTTTGCTACCTTATGGGCCTATATGTTTTTTGCAGAATTTATTTCTAGTATTGTATTGTTTGGAATGATTTTAATCGTGACTTCTGGCTTTTTAATTTCTTTATCGGAGAAGAAAAATAATTTCTCTTAATTTGAGACCTGAGCTTTCAATTTAGATAGTTTTTCCTTCAGGGAACCTAGTATAAAAAGTTTCATTTTTATTTATTAAATCAGTAAGTAAATCGGGAGGAGAAAATCTACTGCCGTGGTTTGACTGAAGAGACTTACATATACTGACTGCTTCTTTTGCTCCTATTAAATCGAGCCAACTTAATGGTCCGCCTGCCCATGGTATGCAGCCCCAACCTAATATTGCCCCCACGTCACCTTCTCTAATATCAGTTAGCACGCCCTCCTCTATGGCTCTCACTGCTTCTAAAGCTTGGATCATTGCCAGTCTATTCTTAACCTCTGAAACATCTGGCTGTACTTTGCTTGGTTCCCAATGATCCCGAAGACCTTCCCATATGCTTAAGCGCTTTCCTTTTTCATTATAAGAATAAAATCCGGCATTTGATTTTTTACCAAGCCTGCCTGCATCGTACAATATTTTTAAGACTTCATCAGTTTCTCCTCCTTCATACATATTTCCAAGAGCTTCTTTTGTTTCTTTCGCAATTCTTACACCTAAGTCAATTGAGGTCTCGTCAATAAGTTGGAGGGGACCCACTGGCATTCCTAATTGTCTGGCAGCATTTTCGATCAAGGCAGGCTCAACCCCTTCACCTATCATTCTAACGCCTTCGTTTATATAAGGAATGATGCATCTATTCGCATAAAAGAATCTTGCATCATTGACTACTATTGGGGTCTTACGTATTTGTTTTACAAAATCCAAAGCTGTTGCAACGGCTTTTTCTCCTGTGCCTTTACCTTTAATAATTTCCACCAGAGCCATTTTATGAACAGGACTAAAAAAATGGATCCCTATAAACTCAGCCTTTGAAATACTGGCTTCCGCTAATTTCCCTATTGGAAGTGTAGAAGTGTTTGTTGCAAAAACAGTACCTTCGTCAAGATATTCTTGAGCTTTTTTTGTAGCCAGTTCTTTTACTTGTGTATCTTCAAAAACAGCTTCTACAACAAGATTGGAGCCTCTTAAAAGGCTATAGTCTTCTGTTGGGGTAATTTTTCCAAGAATACTTTCCTTCTTTTCATTAGATATTTTTCCTCGCTTTATACCTTGGTCTAGAATATTTATAATACTCTCCATTCCCTTGCTCACACTTTCTTGGTTTTGGTCAATCAAAACCACGTCCATACCACTGCTCGCGGAAACGTATGCAATGCCAGCGCCCATCATACCGGCGCCCAAAACTCCCAATTTTTTGACATTTTGATTTGGAACTTGTGATGGCCTAGTGGCCCCTTTATCTAGGGCGGTCTTATTTAAAAACAGGGACCTAATCATATTTGAAGTATTTTCCTGTCCGAGAATATGAGTAAACCATCTCGCTTCAATTTTAAGAGCTGTATCAAATGGTACTAGGCTTCCTTCGTAGGCAACTGATAAAAGGGCTTTGGCTGCTGGATAGACACCTTGTGTTCTACTATTTACCATTGCTGAGGCGCCAACAAAGGTCATGAAACCAGAGGGATGATAGGGATTTCCTCCAGGCATTTTATAACCTTTTTTATCCCAAGCCTTAACTAGTTCATCCTCATCAGCTTCCAAGATCCACTTTTTCGCTGATTCTAATAACTTTTCCGGCTCCACGATTTCATCCACTAGCCCTGCCGCTCGTGCCGCTTTTGGATTAAGCATCTTTCCTTCCAATAATAACGGAGAAGCAGCCATTGCTCCAAGCATTCTTACGAGCCTGGTAGTTCCACCAGCCCCAGGGAATAAGCCAACTAATATTTCAGGTAGCCCTACTTTTGCTCTTGGACTATTTGCAAGAAAACGTTTGTGGCATGCTAGGCCTATTTCTGTTCCTATCCCTGCAGAGAGGCCAGGACAAGCCCAAGCAACTGGTTTGCCACCTTTAGTGGTTTTGGGATCCATGCCAGCTTGCTCTAGTTTACGTAATTTATTGTGCATAGTCATGATGAATTTAAAAACTTCCTGAGAAGGGTTATCCACCTTTGTGTTTCTTAGATTTGAAAGAGTAGACAAATCCATACCTCCAGCAAAATCCTTTTTCCCGGATGTTATTATAATTCCCTTGATCTCTTTATCATCTACAGCTTTATCAATTAGATCGTAAAATTCTTGTGAGCCTTTCTGAGTTAAAACGTTCATAGATTTGGATTTAATGTCCCAAAGTATTGTAGCTACCTTGTCTGAATCTACTGATAATGAGAATTCTTCCATTTAATTATCCTTTTAAGATGTTAAACTTATACCAGTTCAATTATTGTTGATGCCCCCATACCAGAAGCTACACAGAGCGTAGCTAAGGCAGTGCTTTTACCTGTGCGCTCTAGCTCTTCCAAAGCTGTGCCTAAAATCATTGTGCCAGTGGCTCCAAGTGGATGGCCCATTGCAATAGCCCCTCCATTAACATTTACTTTGCTATGGGAAACATTGAATTCCTCGAGAAACATAAGTACTACAGAAGCAAAAGCCTCATTTACTTCAAAAAGATCTATGTCTCCTATATTCATCCCTGCTGATGCCAAAACCTTTTTTGTAGCTGGAACTGGTCCTGTAAGCATAATTGTTGGATCTGTACCTACCTTTTCAGAAGCTAAAATTCTGGCTCTTGGTTTTAGTGAATTTTTTTCCCCAAATTCTTTTGTCCCTACCAGTATGGCTGCCGCACCATCCACTATTCCGCTAGAATTTCCTGCGTGATGTACGTGGTTTATTTTTTCCAATTCTGGATATTTAAGTTTTGCAACATTATCGAATCCAGGCATGATCTCGCCCATTTCTGCAAAACTTGCTTTGAGAGATCCAAGAGATTGCATATCTGTGTCTGGCCGCATAAATTCATCATGGCTTAAAATATCAAGACCATTTATATCTGTCACTGGTACCACTGATTTAGAGAAGTATCCATTTTTCCAGGCATTTTTTGCTCGTTTCTGGCTTTCGACGGCGTATAGGTCAACATCGTTTCGAGAAAAATTATACTTTGTGGCTATTATGTCTGCTGAAATGCCTTGAGGAACAAAATAACTTTCAAAAGTTAATGTTGGATCTACGGCAATAGCAGCCCCATCAGATCCCATCGGTATTCGGCTCATCATCTCGACTCCACCTGCCACATATGCACCTCCGGTTCCTTTGGTTTGATTAGCAGCCAAATTGACTGCCTCCAGCCCACTTGCACAAAAGCGATTAACTGATAGACCAGGAGTGCTCTCATCCCATTTTGCGTGAAGTACGGCAGATCTAGCTAGGCAACCACCTTGTTCTCCTACTTGAGTGACATTACCCCATATAACATCACAAACTTCCTTGGTATCTAGATCATTTCTCTTTTCTATTTCTTTTAAAACACAGCTTGAAAGTGCAACAGATGTAACTTCATGTAAACTTCCGTCCTTCCGACCCTTGCCTCTTGGAGTTCTAATAGAGTCATAAATAAAAGCTTCTGCCATATTTCTCTCCTTATCTTTTTATTGGATGGCCTGGCATAAGATCGTAGGGATGCTGCCAGTTTTTAAGTTTACGTATTCGGTTTCTCCAGCTAATTACGTTTGGAAATGGGCTCATGTCAAAATCAAATTCCTCTGTGAAAAATATGTAACCCGCAATTGAGAGATCAGCTATCGAGACGTTATCGCCTACAACAAAATCTCGATCTACAAGATGAGTATTTAAAATTTTCAGGGACGCACTTGCTCGACCTAGTAGGAAATCTATTACTGATTGATTTCTTTTAGCCTCAGGTAAGAATAGTGACATAAATCTTCCAGTGGCCAAATTAGGCGTCAATTTATAATTGTCCCAAAGGAGCCATCTGTTTATCTCCAGTTTTATATCGCTCTTATTTGAAGTGAATAGTTCGGTCTTTAATGAAAGGTAATGCAAAATAGCTCCTGATTGAGAAATATTTTTATCTTGGTCAACTAATACTGGCACTTCACCCATTGAGTTTATTTTTTTAAATTCTTCAGATCGAGTTTCACCATTGAAAAAATCTACAAAAATTGGATTCCAATCTAAATCTGCTAATGCTAAAAACAGTGCAGCCTTATATGCATTGCCAGATTGAGCAAAGCAATAAAGTTTAAATTGTTCAGTCATAATTAGTCCCTTTTTTTCTATAATATTTAATTTTCTTAACTGAGAAATGGAGAATAATTAAAAATCTTCAACTCTAAGTTCCATCATGTCTTCAGCTCCATTCAAAACACGTTCTTTTCGTAAACTAGTCTCGGGAAGGTGTCTCCTAAAAAAGTACCTTCCAGAAGAAACTTTTGCATTTAATAACGCGTCTTCTTTCTTGGATTGAGCAAGTTCATCCAAGGCTACTTTAACCATGCGAGCCCACATAAATCCGAGAGAAAGATATCCCATCAGGTGCATAAAATCAGTTGCTCCAGCCAATGCCTGATTTGGGTTCCTTAATCCCTCTTTCATAAAAAATTCTAAACATTTTTCTGCATCCTTAAGTGCATTATTTAATGGAGTCATAAAATTTTCTGCAATTCTATCATCTTCTTTATTTTCGTTAATAAAATCCCTTATTTCTTTTAAAAATCTGACTGTGTGCTTCCCTCCATCAGATGATAATTTTCTACCAACAAGATCTAAGGCCTGAATGCCATTTGTTCCTTCGTAGATCATAGCTATTCGAGCATCTCTTGCAAATTGACTCATGCCCCATTCTTCAATATAGCCGTGACCACCAAAAACTTGCTGAGAATTAATAGTGCTTTCAAACCCCTTGTCTGTAATAAATCCTTTTACAACTGGGATTAGCAAACTTGCCAAACCTTCACTTTCTTTGTCACCTTCTCGTTCTGCAAAATCCAACATTGTTGCACACCATAGGGCCAGAGCTCGAGCTGCTTCAATAAAAACTTTTTGGTCCATTAATGTTCGTCTAATGTCCGGATGTTGGATTATAGGGTCAGCATTTTTTGATGCATCCTTTTTTGAAATATCTTTCCCTTGAAGTCTTTCTTTAGCATAGGCTACCGCTCTTTGGTATGCTGCTTCAGCTTGACCTATCCCCTGAAGACCAACTCCTAGTCTAGCCTCATTCATCATAGTGAACATTGCCCTTAATCCTTTATTTTCTTCAGAGATTAAAAATCCTTTTGCTCCGTCATAATTCATCACGCAAGTAGAGTTTCCATGGATACCCATTTTTTCCTCAATTTTACTCACTGATAATTTATTCCGTTCTCCTATAGATCCATCCTCATTTATAAGAAACTTTGGCACGATAAACATAGAAATTCCTTTTACTCCTTCAGGGGAGCCGGGAATTTTAGCTAAAACAAGGTGAATTATGTTTTCTGACAAATCATGATCACCTGCTGATATAAAAATTTTTTGCCCTGTGATTTGGTAGGATCCATCATGGCTTTTTTGAGCCTTTGTTTTTATCAATCCTAAATCTGTGCCACAATGGGGCTCAGTCAAATTCATAGTTCCTGTCCATTTGCAATTTACTAGGTTGGGCAGATAAGTACTTTTTTGTTCCTTATTACCGTGTTGATAAATTGCTGAATATGCTCCATGGGTCAGCCCATGGTACATATTTAAGGCCATATTCGCTGAGCAAAACATTTCACCTATAACTAGGCTAATGACGTGAGGCATCCCTTGGCCTCCAAATTCTGGATCGCAATCAATTCCTGTCCAACCGCCAGAATTGACCTTTAGGAAAGCTTCTTTAAAGCCTTTAGGCGTCCTCACAACCCCATTCTCAAGTATGCAACCTTCCCTATCTCCTGAAATATTTAGAGGAGCAAGTTCTTCCCTTGCTAGTTTTCCAGCCTCTTCAAAGATAGGTTTAGTGAAGTCTGGAGAGAGATCAGAGTAGCCTTTTAGCTTCAAATTTTGAACTTTTAATAATTTATGAATAATAAATTGAAAATCATTTACTGGGGGTTCGTATAGGTGCACATGTTCTCCGTTATTTTAAATTTTTTGGCTAGCAATAGAAATTCTGTTTAGTATTCATGTAGGAAAAATAAGGTTTTCTTATCCACTCTATTTATTTTATTATTTTATAGCCGTCGCGTTAAGGTCAATAGTTTCAGAAATTTCTTTGAGTGTAAAATTTTTCTTCACTTTAATTTCGTTTTATCGAAAAAATACTAAGATAAAAAGCTTGGTGCAAGGAAATAAAAACAGTAAGAAAGAATTAGTGCAGGAATTGTACTTAAAAGCGTAGCAACTACAGCTATCTTTGGGGAAATTGCTAGAGCAGGGAACAAGGCATCTCCGTCATTTGAAATTGCATTTCCTAGCAGTGCAGAAAACGGAATCAATCCATTTATATACATTGTAGTGACTAAAATTTGAGGTCCACAACCTGGAATTAGGCCAATAAGTACTGCTAAGAGTGGAAGAAGCCAGGCGACTGATTGAAAGAGATTAACTAAATCTAGGCCTGTCCCATAAATTGTGTATTCGAAAGTTAAGAAGGCTAGAACTACCCAAGTCGAAATAAAGCAAGTTTCTTCAGTGGCTCGAATTTGGGCCGAGTCTTCTGGGTGTGTCATGTATTTAACTGGAGAAATTGACCATATTATCAATCCTAGGAATATACCGCATTGCGCTATTATTGAGCTAAGAAAAGTAAAGCTTTCAGAAATTTCAATAAAAGAGAGCCTCATTATTCCAAAAATAAATCCAGGAAAAAATAAGATTATATATAGTCTATACTTAAAATTAGATTTCAAGATCCTTTTGATATTTAAAGAGCCTGGTTCAATTTTGTGGAACTTACTTTTGTAAAAAAAATCAACTAAATAGCCACATATAATTCCGGCTAACCAACACATTGGGAGCAAAAATAGTGCCGTATCCGGTTTTTTTGCAATTAAAAGAAACGCGGCATCTCCCATAGTTGAGGTGAGAGCTGCAACTACGGCTCCCAGTGTGACACTGCCAGAATTATGTGCTGTAATTACTATCACTGCTCCCCCACATCCAGGCAAAGCACCCAGAAAACTTGATAGTGGAACTTGGAGATTTTTCTGCTTTCTCATCAATTGTCTTAAATCAATTTGGAATAGTTGTTCTGCGCCGTAGAATACCAATAGTGTAAATGCTACAAATACGCTGACGCCAAGATATGCATCTTCAAGAGAAGTTAAAGTAATTTTACCAATTTCACTGGGGTATAGAGCAAGGGCAGCTAACACAATAACAAGAGCGATGCGAGAATTAAAATAATTCTGTGGTGCCCAGTTCATTGACCTACTTTCTAAATTCAAATTCAGCATTTCTCTATATTAAGTTTATTTATGGACAAATATTGCGAATGAGTTGCAATTACAATACGCATATTGCGAATAATTCTCAATAGCAAAAATTANAATTATAAGANTAATTACCTCTGGANAATTTTTTCATTAGGTTTATGACTATNAATTATAAGGAGCTNTATTTATGAAACTTGATGAAAGTGACCTCGCTGAACAGGTTATTGATTTTTTTAATANGCTACCCTTTAACAAATTTATGGGCATATCACTCATAAGGATAGGTAAAGGCTCGGCTGAGATGATGGTAGATTATAATAATAATTTGATTGGAGATAGCGAAAGTAAAGTAATTCANGGNGGTGTGGTGACAACGTTACTAGATGCAGCCTGTGGAGCTGCGGTAATGTCAGCAGGAATGCCAAAAGTTCCTACAGCTACAATTGATCTTAGAATTGATTATATGCGTTCAGCCAAGCCCGGAAAAATGATTTTGGCAAAGGCTAATTGTTTCAGAATTACATCAAGTGTGGCTTTTGTGAAGGCAGATGCTACAGATGGAGTNGATGAAGTTCCTGTAGCATCAGCAAGTGGAGCATTTACTTCTCCAATCTAGGAAANTTAATTTATTGAAAGGAAAAGTTATTCCAAAGAAATCACAGGAGGAAAGTNCTCATATANTATATGATGTAGNTGATAGGATACCTTTTATAGATTTCTTAGGTGTTAAGTTTGACCTTTTTGAGGATAAGNTTANAGCAAGATTGCCTTTCAAGNCCGAGCTGATAGGAAATGGATTCATTAAGGCTCTGCATGGTGGAGCCATNGGTTCATTTTTAGAAACTGTGGCNATTGTTGAGTTAGCNNATTACCTAAATATGAGTNAAAAAATCCCCCAGAAAATGGGGAAAATTAAATTACCNAAAACAATTGATTTTACTATAGANTATATGTACCCGGGCTTGGACCGAGATTCATTTGCNTTGGCCAAGGTGAATAGGGCTGGAAAAAGGTATGCATCAGTTTCGGTAAAGGCCTGGCAGGAAAGTANGGAAAAGCCTTTCGCTCAGGCAATNGGCCATTTTTTGGTTCCCAAAATAGATTTAAAATCATGGGAAAATGAGACCAGATAGCAACATAAGTAATAGGCGATTTTTTGCTATTGCTGTTCCAATAATATTTGCAAACATTACAATTCCTATGATTGGTTTGGTTGATACAGCNGTCATTGGNCACTTAGGNTCTGCCGTTTTAATTGCTGGGGCAGGTATGGGNGCTGCTTTCCTAACTGGTGTTTATCATCTATTTAATTTTCTGACTACGGGAGTTTCTGCATTCACATCGCAGGCTAGAGGAAAGTCTGATCAGATAGAGGTTTTGGCCAACGGATTNAGGGGCATGCTNATGGGTTTGGTCTTGGGTTTTTGTATATTTATCGTACATAAGCCNCTATTTAATTTTATTTTTTTTATTAGTCCAGCAGAGGATTTGGTAAACGATATAGCTNATANTTATATCAGTATTAGGGTCTTTGCAGCTCCTTTTGCCTTGGCTAACTTTGCCTTTATGGGCTGGTTANTTGCTGTAGAGAAAAGCTTCACCGTTATGCTAATTCAATCTTCAGTAACATTNATGAATATTATTTTAGATCTCTTTTTCGTAATCTATTTAGAACTAGGTGTGCCNGGAGTGGCAATGGCCAGCGCAATTTCTGAAGCTTTTGGGTTTTCTTTATCGCTTTTTTTCTGTAGGAAAATTTTTACAAAAAAATTGCTTATTGAAAGAAAGTTNATTTTTAATCTATCGAAGTGGCTAAAGATTNTAGGAGCAAATACCGATATCTTTCTTAGAACCCTACTGCTAGAGTGTGTNGCAATAAGCTATATAGTGATTGGCTCAACATTGGGGACCTTAACTCAAGCCACAAATCNAATCCTATATCAATTTTTAAGTTTTTCCTCATATGCNCTAGATGGGTTCGCCTTTTCATCTCAGGTCCTTGTNGGAATTTCTTATGGTCAAAAAAGTTTATCCGATTTTAGAAAGGTTTTNGTAATGGGGCTGAAATGGGGTTTAGCNGGAGGTNGTTTCTTNACAGTTATATTTTTAATTTTTGGGGAACACTTTGTGGANTTAATGACAGTGGCTGAAGATGTTAGAGAAGAGGCATATCACTTTTTATTTTTTATGGCNATNACACCTCTTACAGGAGTTTCTTCGTGGATCTTAGATGGTGTTTTTGTAGGCGCACTGGAAACAAAAAAAATGAGGAGGGCTATGCTTGAAAGTGTTATTTTTTACGGAATAGTTGCGGCTATTACAGTNCCAANATTTGGAAACTATGGTTTATGGTTATCTGTTTCAGGGCTATTTATTTGTAGAGCAGTTACGCTTTTGGTGCGTTATAGATCTTTNGAGACTTCCTTAAGTAAATTATGANACTTAACTAAGCCATTTTTTGTGATCAATACCAGTTACTGATTTAATGCTTTGCACGCCATCTTTTTNCAATAATGTATCAAGGCTTNTAACAATTTCTTCAATTANTCCAATACCTNTATATCCAATTGCCGTATAAATTTGAAGAGCTGAAGCTCCAGCTTTGATTTTTTCATATGCGTCTTCTCCTGAGAAGATTCCGCCTACCCCAATTAAAGGGATTTCACCTGAGGATATGCTAAAAAGTTCAGCTAATNTCTTTGTNGAAATANAAAATATGGGCCTTCCAGATAAACCTCCTTTCTCATTCTTATTTTTACTATTGAGGTTATTTCTGGAGACGGTTGTNTTTGTAGCAATTAGGCCNTCTAATTTAAATTTAACTGATACTTCTACTATTTCTTCAAGTCTTTTAAAGTTTGTGTCTGGGTCAATTTTTAAAAATATTTTAATAGGTTTTGAAAATGAATTATTCATTTCACAAACAGCTGATAATAAATCTGTTAAATTATTCTTACTTTGTAATATCCTTAAATTGGGTGTGTTTGGTGAAGAAATATTTATAGTGGCAAAATCAAAATGCTTTTCACATTTTTTAAGGACATTCACATAATCTTCTAATTTGTTTTCAGATTTTCTATTTGCTCCAATGTTTATCCCCACAATTCCAAGTGGACGAGCTTCACTCACGCGCTTTTGCACGGCATCTATGCCGTGGTTATTGAAACCTAATCTATTAATTAAACCTAAATCTTCCCATAGTCTAAAGACCCTTGGTTTTTGGTTTCCCTTTTGTGGTAGAGGTGTAATGGCTCCAATTTCAGTGAAGCTTGCTCCAAAATTAAAGCTAGCTTGTATTATTTCACCATTTTTATCAAAACCACCTGATAAACCTAATGGGTGATATAAGTTTAACCCAGCTACCTCAGTTTTTAGTCGATCACTTTCAAATCGAAATTTTTTTCTTCTGCTAAATTTTAGAAATTTAATCGCTATGTAGTGGGCTAGCTCGGGCTCTAGAAAGTGTAAAATTTTTAAACCAGAGTTATACATTTAATTCAAAAAATCGATAGGTATTAAGAAGTGACCTTGATTTTTTTTCAAAAATATTTTTTTGTTGATATTTTCGAAATGTATCTTTCCGTATAGATGAGGAAAGAGATCATTATTTCGCGAGGTTTCCCACACTAGTCCAGCAAGTCTGGCGGATTCAAAAGCTAAGATGTAGACACTTTTTGAATTAGAGAAGTGTATTTCAAGAGTTTCTTTAAGCTGATTTGCCGTTGATAAATGAATGAAGCCATCTTTCTTGTCAACTACAGATCCATATGAGACCTTTTGGTTTTTTAGGGTTAAGAACTCTTTTTCAAGCAATATCTTATAAACAATCATCTGATCTCTTAAGAGTTAATCTAGCATACCTTCTGCAAATGCCCAATCCCTGGTTGCGTCTAAAGCTTTTTTTACAGGATCGAATAATTCATCGAGTTGTTGCTCCGTGATTATCATTGGTGGACAAAAAGCTACACTGTCTCCAATAGCTCTTATCATTATTCCTTTATTTAATAATTCAGAAGCCATTTTAGCGCCAACCTTTCCTGGCTCTTTAAAGGGTGTGGGTGTCTTGTTTGGAGTTAGCTCTAGGGCTCCCATTAAGCCCAGAGATCTAGCTTCTCCAACAATATCATGGTCTGAAAAGCTATTTAATTTTGATTTAAAAATAGAAGAAAGGTTTCTTACATTTTGTAAAATATTTCTCTCCTGATAAATCTCCAAAGCCTTTATGCCAACTGCGCAACCGACAGGGTGGCCTCCATATGTAAACCCATGCCCGAAAGTTCCTAGTGTTCCAGTATGCTCCTCAATTACATTAGCCATTTCATTATCTATTGCTACTGCAGATAAAGGTGCATACCCTGCTGTAAGTTGCTTAGCCATTGAGATCGAATTTGGACTCATGCCTAATGTTTGGGAGCCAAACCACTCACCAGTACGACCAAATCCACAAATAACCTCATCTGATATTGCTATAATATCATATTTTTTTAGAACTTTTCCTATTTCTTCGAAGTAACTTTCTGGTGGAACAATAACTCCTCCGGCACCCATTACCGGTTCAGCGATGAAGGCTGCAACCGTATCAGGGTCCTCATTAAGCAAAAGTTCTTCAAGAGATTTAGCAAGGCGCAAAGCAAAATCCTTTTCAGTCTCTCCTTCAATTTTCTCACGCCAGAAGTGAGGTGTTTCTGTATGCTTGACAAAATCCAAAGGTAGATCGAAATCTTTGTGGTTGTAGGGTAATCCCGTTAAAGAAGCCGAAACTATTGAAACTCCATGATACCCTTTTTTGCGACTAATAATCTTTTTTTTATTTCTCCGACCTTTGGCATTATTATAATACCATGCTAATTTAATTTGAGATTCATTTGCTTCGGATCCAGATGATTGGTAAAAAACTCTCGACATATGGCCAGGCGCAAGTTCTTTAATTTTTTCTGCAAGCTCGACTGCGGGCTCGTGACTTCGACCACTGAACAGATGGTAATACGGTAATTTTTCGATTTGAAGTTTTGCTGCTTCTATAAGCTCTGGGTCTGAAAAACCTAATCCACAGCACCACAAACCCGACATACCTTCCAGATATCTTTTGTTCTCATTGTCATAAACATAAATTCCATCACCTTTTTCTACAAAATGAGCTCCTGTTGTTTTTATTGCCATGGCATTTGTATATGGATGGATTAGAGATTCTAGATCTCTTGTTTGATAGTTTGTTAGCATGTTTATCATAGTTTATCCTTCAACTTAATCATCTAGTTCAATAAGTCTAAAAACCTCTGGATTCCAAAAACATGCGTATCCATCTCCGTCAGGATCTAACTTCAAAGGATCTAATTCAGGGCCTCCGTTTGCGAGAAAATATCTTTGGGAATCATCTTTTATTCTAAAACGGGAGCAGTTGTTTGGCTCATTGCTACTCCTAATATAATTTCGCCTATAAATTCTTTTGCCGACTGGGTTTATTGTTGATCGTGCAAAAGCGGCTATATTTACCGTAGCAATAATATCTGGGATATCTCCAGGCTGAATTATAATCCTTTTTTCTCTTACCTCCAATATGAAGGCAGCTGCTTCATCACGGTCAATCTTTTGCTGTTCAAATGAAAATTGAGATAAGTCAAGTGTGCCATCATCTGATGATAAAGTAGAAGCAAGCTCTTTCTGGTCTTCTTCACTTGCTATTTTTTGACCAGCTTCTTTAAGGCTTGACGAGGCGGTTTCAACAAGCTCCTTGGTTCCTTCTAGTATGCTTTCACTAGCGGATTCGGCAAGTTGGGTGACACCTTCCTTTACTTCAATTATTGAGGTAGATATTTCTTCAGTGTAAGGACTTACATTTTTTGCTATTGTAGCCCCACCTTCTTGCATTTCTGTCTGGCACGACATTATAGAAAATGTAGAGAGAAGTATAAAAACTTTCAGATTCATTTTTGATAAAGGCATGTTATGTCCACCATTTCTTTGGGTTCTGGCTGAATTCCAAATTGTCTTCCATGACATGTGCTAAGTTTAAGATATTAGCTTCTTCCCAAGGTCGTCCTATAAGCTGTAGTCCCAATGGAAGACCTTGTTTATTTAAACCTGCAGGCAGACTTATTGCAGGCAGCCCAGCTAAGTTTGTTGGAACAGTAAAGATATCATTCAGGTACATCTCAACTGGGCTCATTTCATCTTTTTTCCCAATAGGGAAAGCTGAACTGGGCGCTGTTGGGGTCAACAAAGCCTCTATGCCTTCTTTGTATAGGTTTTCAAAATCTTCCTTAATCAGGGTTCTGACCTGTTGGGCTTTAATATAATACGCGTCATAAAAGCCAGTAGATAGCACAAATGTCCCAATCAATAGGCGCCTCTTCACCTCATCGCCAAAGCCCTCTGACCGAGTTTTTTCATACAAATCAATTAAATTATCTCCAGGGCTAATTTGTGCTCTATATCCATATTTTACGCCATCGTAACGCGCTAAATTTGAAGAGGCTTCGGCAGGAGCTATTACATAATATGCTGGAAGTGCATACTGGGTGTGAGGTAAGCTTACATCTATTAATTCAGCGCCAGCACTTTTAAGAACATTTTTACCTTTGTCCCAGAGATCTTGTATCTCTTGTGGCATCTCTTCCGTTTTATATTCATGTGGAATTCCGATCTTTTTGCCTTTAATACTTTTACCAATGTCGGCTTCAAAATCAGGTTTATTAATTTTTGCACTAGTACTATCCTTTGGATCGTGGCCTGAAATTGTCTTTAGAACAATTGCAGCGTCGCGAACTGTTTTAGTCATTGGCCCAGCTTGATCAAGTGATGAAGCAAAAGCGATTATTCCATATCTGGAGCAACGCCCATAAGTTGGCTTTAGCCCCACTATACCAGTAAATGATGCTGGTTGGCGAATTGAGCCTCCCGTATCTGTGCCCAGACTTGCAGCGCATAAGTCAGCTGAAACTGCAGCTGCAGAACCTCCAGAAGACCCTCCCGGGACTAAAGCTTTAGTTAATTCTGAAGACCAAGGGTTAATGCTAGGACCATAGTGGGATGTTTCATTAGATGATCCCATTGCAAATTCATCCATGTTAGTTTTCCCTAACATTACAGCACCAGACCTAAAAAGGTTTTCTGTAACTGTGCTTTCATAATCAGGAATGAATCCATCAAGAATTTTTGAGGCAGCTTGTGTTGGAAAGCCCTTCGTGCAAAAAATATCCTTTATTCCGAATGGGATACCACAGAGGTCTTCTACTTCAGCGCTTGCCATTTTTTTATCAGCTTCATTTGCCTGACTTATTGCAAGTTCCTCAGACACAAAGCTATAAGCATTTAATGTCTTTGCTTGTTCAATATTATTCAGATAATATTTTGTTAGCTCTAATGACGAAAGTTCTCTCTTTCTCAGCAAGTTTCTGATCTGAGAAATTGCTAGATTACTTATATTTTCATTCATTCTATCACCTTAGGAACTGAGAAAAAGCCTTCCTTTACATTAGGTGCATTTCTTAAAATCTCGTCTGGGTAATTTCCGTCACTGATTTTATCTGACCTCTCTTTTGATTCCATGGGGGTAACTGTAGTCATTGGAGATACAGAGGAAGTATCAATTCTCTCTAATTTTTTCACAAACACCAGAACCTCTGATAGCTCCTTAGCGGTGGTTTCGGTTTGGTCGACAGTCAGTTTTAGCCTAGATAATTTAGCTATTTTTTTTACTACTTCACGATCTATTGACACTTTTTCTCTTTCACAATTTATTACCTGCTACTACCACAATATATTAAGGTAGTTCTAGAAAAAAATGCTAAGAGATTAATCCAAGACGATGTTATCTTCGTAGCTTGAAGAAATTTTTCAATAGGTGGGAGCAAATCTCCTGATTGATGCCCTTTACTATTTCTGGCTTATGGTGGCTCTGGCTATGAGTAAATATTTTTGGCCCAACTTCTATTCCACCTGATTTTCTGTCAGATGCTCCATAGACAATTTTTGATATCCGGGCAAAGGAAATAGCAGTAGCGCACATTGGACAGGGTTCAAGTGTCACAAATAAACTATAGCCGTTTAATCTTTCATTTTTTAGTGAACGGCATTCCCTTCTAATAACATTTAATTCGGCATGGGCGGTGGGGTCGGAATTGCCTATAACTAAATTATGACTGGATTGTTTTATATTACCCTCTGGGTCAATTAAAACTGCACCAATGGGGACTTCATTGCAACTTTCTGCTATTCTAGCTTGTTCTATAGCTAAATGCATATAATGGTTTATTTTTTCCAATATTTAAGCTCAGATATATATTTTAAGAGAAAAATTTAATGCAAAGAGAAAATAATAACAACCAAAGGCTTTCAAAAAAGATAGCTCGGTCTGGGTTTTCATCTCGACGTGAGGCAGAGAAATATATTGAAAGTGGTAGGGTAAAGGTTAACGGAGCAATAATAAAGGAATTATCTTTTCAAGTGGGCATCAATGACCAAATCCATATAGATGGTCGAAGAATTAATAAAGAAGCAAAAACTCGTCTTTGGAAATTTCATAAACCTAAGGGGTTGATTACTTCTCATAAGGATGAAAAGTCTCGCCAAACTATTTTTCAGATTTTACCAAAAAATTTACCCCGATTAATAACTGTAGGTAGGCTAGACCTTAATTCAGAGGGGCTACTCTTACTAACAAATGATGGTGATTTAAAAAGAAAATTAGAGTTGCCTAGCTCAAAGATTGTGAGATCCTATAGGGTTCGAGCGAAAGGTGTAGCAAATGAAAACAAGTTATCAAGGTTAAGGCAAGGAATAACAGTTGATGGTATTAGGTATAGGCCTATGGAGTTAAATATAATTAAGCAAAATACTTCGAATGTTTGGCTATCTGTAAGATTAATGGAAGGTAAAAATAGGGAAATAAGGCTTTCCTTTCAAGCTATTGGCCTGCAAGTGAATAAACTTATCAGAACTTCTTTTGGTTCAATTTCTTTGGGAAAACTAGATAAGGGACAAATTGAAGAGGTGGAATTAGATAGTTTTTCAGCAATACTAAAAGATGATTAATCTCATCTAATCTGATCCTATTTGACGAGAAAGGATTTTTTTTCTAGATTAAAATGTGTGTGGATGCGGATATGATCGCGGCTGAAAGCCGAGGAAAGTCCGGACTCCAAGGGGAAATGGTGCCGGATAACGTCCGGCCGAGGCAACTCGAGGGAAAGCGCAACAGAAAGCAAACCGCCTGTAAAGGTAAGGGTGAAAAGGTGCGGTAAGAGCGCACCATTCTTTTGGTAACAAAAGAAGTTAGGCAAGCCCCACCAGGAGCAAGGTCAAATAGGAGCCAGAATTGACCCCCTTAAATGGCTCGGGTAGACCGCTAGAATTTAGGGGTAACTCTGAATCGAGACGAATGATCATCAAGAGAATACTCAGAACAGAATCCGGCTTACAAGCATCCACACATTTAATTTTATCCATAAATTTCTATAAAAAACCATTGATTTCCATTAAATACCATGTTATTCCTTTTCTAAGGTTGAAAGAAATATAAAAATTTTCATACAGGCATTAACTTCAACCTTAGGTGTCGGAGGTTTGGGTGTGATCCAAAATGGAGCAGGGTTTATATCAGCCAAGCTAGGCAAAAAGTGTAAAACGGCGGATCGTTAGGCAGTCGATCCGCCTTTTTTTTAGTCAAAATTTTTTTAGGTGAGTAGTTTGATAAAGCGTTTTAGGGGGGAATGGACGAATAAAGTGGATGCTAAAGGTAGAGTGTCCATTCCAGCTTCGTTTAGACGAGTATTAGAAACTTGCGATCCAGATTGGAATGAAAGCTTGTTCCCAAGCTTAGTTTTAGTTTATGGCAGGAAAGGCAGCGGTTGCATTGAGGGTTATTCAATTCGTTCGATTCAAGAAGTTGATGATATGATTTCCGCTTTACCTAGGTATTCAAAAAATAGAGAAATTTTAGAGCGTCTCCTTAATTCTAATTCAATCCAAACCCAGGTGGATGAAAATGGAAGAATCGTTTTGTCATCAAAATTAAGAGAGATGATTGGTATAACAGGTGAGGCATTATTTGCTGGAATGGGCGAGAAGTTTCAAATATGGAATCCAAATTCTTACCAGAAAAATATGTTGGAGATTTTTGAAATAATTAAAGATCCTGGAAGTGAGCAAAGAATTTTTGATCTTTTAGATAAGAAAACTATAAATAAAAATTCTGACAAGGATGATTGATGAATTGCTTTTCTGGAGAGCAAGATCATGTACCTGTACTAATTTCTTCCATTATTGATAGGTTGCCTCAGATCAGAGGTGTTTGGATTGATGGAACTTTTGGAGCGGGTGGTTATACAAAAGCTATTTTAAGTTCTGGTGCAAATTTTGTTATTGGAATTGATCGCGATCCTGAGGTTGAGGGACATGCTACTAGAATATTAAATAGGAATATTAAGAAGTTCATATTTGTAAATGATACATTTTCCAATTTGTGCACTATTTCAAAGGGACTAGGTTTTCACGAGGTTCAGGGTGTGATGTTAGATTTAGGGGTATCGTCAATGCAGATTGATACACCGAAACGTGGCTTCTCTTTTAGATATGATGGCCCCCTCGATATGAGAATGTCAAAAAATGGAGTGATGGCGGAAGAAGTAGTCAATCAGTTTTCAGAGTTTGAATTAGCAAATATCTTTTATAAGCTAGGAGAGGAGAAAAAATCTAGGCAGATAGCTAGAGAGATAGTTAGGTGCAGAGAAAAGGCTAAGATATCATCAACTTTAGATTTAGCGAAAATTATTGAAAGCGTAATCCCTAGTAATGCAGAAAATCGAATACACCCAGCCACAAGATGCTTTCAAGCATTGAGAATTTATATCAATCATGAACTTGAGGAATTAGAAAAAGCTTTGCATGCAGCACAAGAGGTTTTGTCTATTGGGGGTTTTCTAATAGTGATTTCTTTCCACTCATTAGAGGATAGAATAGTAAAGAATTTTCTTCGTAATTCTAGTGTCTCATACCCAAAGTCAAACCGTTATTACCCAGAGTTTAACCTTCCTAATCCTACGTTTGAAATCGTTACAAGAAAACCAATTATTGCCTCTAAAAATGAGAGAAAGAATAATCCGCGTGCGAGTTCTGCAAAATGCAGGATAGCTATTCGAAATGATCATAATAATCATCTTAAAGAAGAAATAGAAAAATTATGAGATTAACTTTTCTATTCATATCATTTTTGTCTTTGATGACCGTTTCAGTGTGGGCTTACAACGTCAATTACAAAGCTAGATCGGTAATCAAAAGTGTTAAAACTTTATCTTCAGAAATACAAAATAAAGAAGCCCGAATTAAATTGCTAAAAGCAGAATGGACCTATCTTAATAGACCAGAGCGTCTTAACAGGTTAGTCACTGTTCATTTCCCGGAACTTAGACTTTTGGCGCTTAGTTACGAGAACTATTTGCTATTTGAAGACATATTGTTGGCCGGTAAAAAAGGAACAGACAATTCTATCTTTGAACCTGCTAGTAATAAACAAGATAAGTTATTAAATGAAATGGTAGAGCCGTGAATAGGGTTAATTTTAGGCCTATGCCAAGGCAGATAAGCCCCAATGATTCTAGAGGGCAGATGACGGTTTATTTTAAGGAAGAAAACCGATTAAGAGATAAGAGTTCCTTTAGATTATTACTACTTTCGGGATTTTTCGCATCTTGTTTTTTTCTTATAGTAATTAAGTTAACTATAATTGCAGGTTCAGACGGCACAGTTAATTCGGGTTATAATAAAAAAATCTCTGAATATGAAAGTCGTCAAGATATTGTAGATCGCAATGGAAATATTTTAGCTACTAATATTCCTGTATATTCTCTTTATGCCCATCCAGAAAAATTGTTAGATCCAGAGTTTGCAGCAAAAAACTTATCACTTATTTTTCCTGACCATGATGAAAAGAAACTACTAAAATTATTTAGAGAACATCCAAAATTTGTGTTTCTTAAGAAGAGTATTACAAACAATGAGAAGACGCAGGTTCTCGAATTAGGAGAACCTGGGCTGAGGTTTGGAGAAAGGGAACTCAGGATTTATCCTAATGGTTCTTTATTGTCTCATGTTTTAGGCAGAACAAAAATTAAGGAGATTTCAACAACTGAATCTTCTATTGAAGGAATATCTGGTTTAGAGAAGATGTTTAATAATCAGTTAATAAAAAAAGGACTGGATAGAGATCCTTTGAAACTATCAATAGATTTGGCAACCCAATCAGTTTTAGAAGATATTCTTTCTGATGGAACAAATTTTTTTAATGCAAAAGGTGGATCTGGGATAATAATGGATGTGAATAATGGTGAAGTATTAGCCATGGTTTCGTTGCCTAACTTTGATCCTAATTTAAGAGTAAAATTAAATTATTCTTCTGGAAATAATGATATGTTTCTAAATAAAGCTGTACAAGGTACTTATGAGCTGGGCTCGGTTTTGAAAATATTTACTGCGGCAATGGCAATAGAAATGGGCACCTTTTCTCCTCATACTTTAGTGGATGTATCGCAGCCAGTTAAGATAGGAAAAACAAACCCTATAAAAGATAAGAGCTGGATCGGGGATAAAATTTCTTTAAAGGAGGTTATAGTTAAATCGTCTAATGTTGGTTCAGCAAGGATTATTTCCTCTTTTGAGCCAGAAGAACAAAAGAAATTTCTTGAAAGTTTTGGCTTTTTTGAAGAGACAGGCCTAGAGCTTCCGGAGGCTAATATTAGATCATCGGTTGGGTCTGATCCCTGGACAAGATATAAAGCTGCAATGATAGCAATTGGCCATGGCATAAGAGTTTCCCCCTTGCACTTGGCCGCAGCCTATGCCACCTCCATTAACGGAGGCTTAAAAGTTACTCCTACTATTCTCAGAAGTTCAAAAAATAATAATAATCGCGTTAGGATTATTTCTCATAGTACTTCAATTAAACTTCGCGAAATCATGGGAGAAGTTGTTAACTCAGGTACGGGTAAGAATGCAAAAATTGATGGATATTCTCTAGGCGGCAAAACCGGAACTGCAGAAAAGTATGATAAGAAGCTCAATAAATTTAATTATAAGAAGAATTACGCATCATTTGCCTCATTTTTTCCCCTACATGACCCAAAATATGTTGTTGTGATATGTTTGGATGAAGCGTCAAATTCTTATAAGAAAACTAATAAAAGAATAGCTGGCAATACAGCAGTACCCTTGACTGCTGAAATAATTAGTAGAGTAGCTCCTATCTTAGGGGTGAAGCCTGAAATGATAGATTCTGGATCACTTTATGATTTCAGGGTAGATTTTATTTCAGACAAAGGTAGGTTGTCAGAAAACTGATTTAATTGATTACAGGACGAGTAAATTTTCATGAAACTTACTGAATTACTGCCTGCCATTGAAGAAAAATTCGACTTAAAATTACTAGAGAGTTTAGAAATTTCTAATATTACCTCTGATAGTAGGAAAGTATCCCCTAGTGGATTATTTTTTGCCATTCAAGGTGAAAAATTTGATGGTGTAAACTTTGCAAGAATGGCTGAGAAAAGAGGGGCTGTAACTATTGTTACTTATTCTGGAGGTTCAAAAAAGTGTAAAGAGTTAGGGGTAAGTATTCCTATAATAGAAGTAGAAAATGTAAGAAAAGTTTTGTCTTATGCAGCCTACAAATGGTTTGGTCAGCAGCCAAAAAAGATTGTTGCTATAACTGGGACCAATGGAAAAACATCAGTGGCAGCCTTTTTAAAGCAAATTTGGGAAAATTTAGGAATCAAATGTGCTAGCATAGGCACACTTGGAGCAGATGGGATTTCAGATTCAAGTAATGAACTGACTACGCCTGGCCCCATTTCATTGCACAAGTACCTAGCAGAACTAAACTCTAAAGGTGTGGATCACATTGTATTAGAAGCTTCATCTCATGGGTTGATGCAAAACAGATTAGATCATGTAAATATCACCAGTAGAGCATTTACAAATTTATCACGGGATCATTTAGATTATCATGGTGGCCTAGACGAATATTTTCTTGCTAAGGCGATCTTATTTAGAAAAAATCCAAATTTAGGCGGCATATCTATTATTAATATTGATGAATATTATGGGAGATTAATGAAGCTTGTTGCTGAAGATAATGGTTTTAATGTATTTGGAGTAGGACAGTTTCAGGGTTCAAAATTTCGCATCATCAAGCAATCCATGCAGGTTGGAGGTCAGTATCTGTCTGTATCTTTCAATAACAAAACTTATAATTTTCAGTTAAAATTAATGGGAGCTTTCCAAGGTGAAAATGTTGTAATGGCTGCGGCTCTAGCGATCGCTTCAGGAGCTAATCCAGATAGAGTATTTTCGATTCTTCCAAATTTAACCGCTCCTGAGGGTAGGCTTCAGGTGATATCCGAGATGAAGAGTGGCGCAAAAATATTTTTAGACTACGCCCATTCACCAGAGGCCTTAAGGAAAGTTCTTCTTGCAGTTCGCCCTCATACATTTGGCAACCTGTCCTTAGTATTTGGTGCTGGGGGAGATAGGGATAAGGGTAAGAGAAAAATCATGGGAGAAGTAGCAGAAGTTTATGCTGATAAAGTTTATATTACTGATGATAACCCAAGATTTGAAAATGCAAATATGATTAGGAAGGAAATCAAAAGAGGTTGTTCAAAAGGTATTGATGTTCCAGATAGAGCTAAAGCAATTTTGGTTGCTATTAGTGAATTAAAGAGTGGTGATAACCTTATTGTTGCTGGAAAGGGACATGAAAGAGGACAACAAATAGGCAATACCAATTACCCTTTTGATGATTCCGAACAAATTTCTATGAGCGTAGAACTATTGGAGAACAGTTGAAATAAATGAAAGAATTAACCCTTTGGCCATTGTCTAAATTAGTAGAGATTACTAAAGCGACCTGTTTAAAAAACAATAATTTTTCGAAAGAAGATCTCAGTATTTATGGATTTTCAATTGATTCCCGAACAGTTTGTAGAGGTGATTTATTCGTTGCTATTAGAGGAGATAGGGATGGTCATGATTATGTCATGGATGCTTTTAAATCTGGAGCTCAAGCAGCATTAGTTTCAAAAATACCAAAAGGATATAATGATAAATATACATTAATCTTAGTAAAGGATGTCTTAATTGCTTTAAATCAAATTGCTAGAGCTTCTAGGCAGCGCTTTAATGGTTTAACCATAGCTGTTACAGGATCAGTTGGAAAGACAACTACGAAGGATATGTTAAAATTAGCATTGGAGCCTTTCGGAAAGGTTCATGCTTCAGCTAAAAGCTTTAATAATTATTTAGGAGTTCCTATATCATTAGCATCATTGCCGCCAAGCGCTAAATATGCGGTATTTGAAATTGGTATGAACAGTCCTGGTGAGATTGAGCCGCTGTCTCGATTGGTAAATCCGGATCACGTAATAATAACCAAAACCGGGAAAAGCCACACAGAAAAATTTAATGATGAGAAAGGAATAGCAAAAGAGAAAGCTTCAATATCCAAAGGTATGCCCGATGGGGGTAAGGTTTTATTAAGTGCTGATGGAGATCTTCAAGATGATATTTGGGAATTTTTAAAGAGTGATNCAGTTGAAATTATTCGTTTCGGCTCAAGGGGNAGNCCGNACTATTTTATAAGCCGGTTAGATCANAACTCTGATGGTACAGTNNTGAAGCTAAAGNTGCCGTCAAAAAACGAAATATATTTTAAGTTCANCTTTTTAGGAAGGCATTTCATGTCAAATGCTGTGGGCGTACTTTCAATTTTGTCAGAATTAGAGATTGACTTGTCTCGAGGCATTCTTGCATTATCGAATTGGGCTCCGCTTAGCGGCAGGGGGAAAAGTTATATGATAAAGGTGAGTCACCGCAATTCAGAAAAGTTATTGAATTTAATCGATGACTCTTATAATTCTAACCCGATTTCTTTAGAATCTTCACTCGAAACTTTGGCTTGCGTCGAAATTTCTAATGTTGATGAAAGNCGCAAAGTTGAAAGGTATGCTATTCTTGGAGATATGCTAGAATTAGGGGAAGAGACGGAAANTGAGCACAAAAANATANGCAANTATAACAGCATCAAAAAAATTGATAAAATTTATTGTGTCGGNATTAATATGAAAATGTTATATGACAAATTATCAACCAATCAAAAAGGTGGCTGGTTTAAAACAACGGAAGATCTTATTAAAGAGTTAAGAAATTTTGCNACAAACGCTGACATTATTTTGGTTAAAGCATCAAATGGTTTTAAATTTCATCAAGTAATTGATAAAATTAAAGGAATGGGCAAAGTACTATCCCATTAGTAAGGAAGTTCTCATATGTTATATTACCTAAGTTCTTTTACAGATGGTGGGGATTTTTTTAACCTATTCAGATATATTACCTTCCGAGCTGGGGGAGCTTTTTTTACCTCACTTTTTTTTGGGTTTCTCTTGGGAGCACCTTTAATTAGATACCTTAAAAGTGTTCAAGAGCATGGGCAACCAATACGAGAAGATGGACCTGATGGACACTTTCTCAAAGCAGGTACTCCGACGATGGGTGGTGTATTGATCTTAGCATCTCTTGTTTTAAGCTCCGTGCTTTGGGTAAAAGTTGATAATTCTTATCTATGGTTGATATTATTCGTTACTGTTGGTTTTGGTTTAATTGGATTTTGGGATGATTATACAAAAGTGGTTAAAAGAAATTCTAGGGGAATATCAAGTTCGCTAAGATTAATTCTTGGNTTNGCAATTTCATTAATCTTTACCATATNTTTAATCCAAGTTCATGATGCCAATCTTTCAGGAAGGTTGGCNGTTCCGATTTTTAAAGACATATTATTTGATTTAGGAATATTATTTATACCTTTTTCTATGTTGGTAATTTCTGGTTCTGCAAATTCAGTAAATTTGACAGATGGGTTGGATGGATTGGCCATTATGCCTGTTATGATCGCTGCAGGCTCATTTGGTATTATTTCATATTTGGTTGGTAGAGTTGATTTTTCAGATTATTTGGATTTACATTATGTAGCTGGTGTTGGGGAGATTACTATATTTTGCTCCGCCTTAATTGGAGCTGGTTTGGGATTTCTTTGGTATAATGCGCCTCCAGCGGCTGTGTTCATGGGTGACACTGGTTCTTTGGCACTTGGCGGGGCTTTGGGTGCNATAGCGGTTTGTACTAAGAATGAATTTGTTTTGGCCATAATTGGNGGCNTGTTTGTCATGGAGGCATTATCAGTCATTATTCAGGTAATGTATTTTAAGATAACTGGGAAAAGAGTTTTTTTAATGGCTCCAATCCATCATCATTTTGAAAAACTTGGCTGGGCAGAATCTCAGATTGTAATACGCTTTTGGATTATATCTGTGATATTAGCACTTATAGGCCTCGCAACACTAAAGTTACGATAAATTATGATTTTGATTAATGAGTTTTCGGGAAGTAAGGCAGCCGTTCTTGGTTTAGGTAGAACAGGNATTTCTGTTTTGAATTCTTTGAATAATAGTGGGGTAGATACAGTCTGTTGGGATGATAATTTNGATGCAAGACNGCAGGCCAAAGAGCTTGGTTTTAATGTGGAAAATATTTTACACGGGTCAAATTGGGCTNAATTTGATCTGTTGATAATTTCTCCAGGGATATCTTTCTTATACCCTAAGCCACATGANGTTGTAAAAANGGCACGCCAAAACAATGTCAGAATTGACAACGATATTGGCCTTTTTTTTTCATCTATAGATAAGAATTATTGGGAAAAATTTGAAAAGGAGCCCAGAATAATAGGTGTTACAGGCTCTAATGGTAAATCCACAACATCATTTTTGATTAGCCACTTAATCGAGAGAGCGGGGATCCCTAGTGAGATTGGTGGTAACTTTGGCAAACCAGTTCTTTCGTTTNATCCATTTAAGGATGGCGANGTGAAAATTATTGAATTGTCATCATATCAAACAGAAGTAGCTTCCACCTTAAAGTGTGANATTAGTGTCTTTTTAAATTTTTCGCCTGATCATTTGGANAGACATGGAGGNGCAGGAGGTTACTTTAATGCAAAGCAGAGACTTTTTACTATTGGAAATTCTGAANNAAATATTATTTGTGTGGATAATAAAGAAGGAGAGTTTTTGTTCAACTCCCTTGAAACAGATNAATTAGCTANAGGTTCAAACATTGCCATAGCATCTAAGAGAAATATTTCAAACTATGGGTGGTCAGTATTTATAAATAAAGGATTCCTGGTAGAGTGGAAAAATAGAAAGCAGGTAGCATCATTTGACTTAAAACCTCGCTTAAGTTTTTTGAGATCTTTCAATCTTCAAAATATTTGCGCTGCTTATGCAGTTGCCCGATCACTTAATATTTCTCCTAAAGCAATATGGGAAAGTCTAGATTCATTTNAAGGACTGACTCATCGNAATCAATTGGTCTTAGAAAAAGATGGAGTTAAGTATGTGAATGACAGTAAGGCTACTAATGTTGAGGCTGCGCTGAANTCNATTCTGCAATATGATAGCGTACGTCTAATATTAGGAGGTTTGGCTAAGAAGGGNGGCATTTCGAAACTTANTATGCACATGAATCAAGTGAAGAAAATTTATCTCATTGGAGATGCTGCTAAAGATTTTTCTTCGGAATTAAAAGGTAATGTAGAATATGAAATTTCAAAAACTTTAGAAGAGGCTGTCAATTCAGCTACAAATGATTCTGTTGCTGGTGATTGCATTTTATTGGCGCCAGCTTGTGCAAGTTTTGATCAGTTTAAAGACTTTGAAGAAAGGGGAAAAAAATTTATTTCTCTGGTTGAGAATATAAAAAATTAAGGTTTCAATTTGATTATTTTGTAATATGATCAGAAAAAAATGTAAGGAAAAAACTATGGCACANGACACAACACCAAACTCGCTAGAGAAGCAATGGATACCTTTTACAGACAATAGAGGATTTAAAGCTGAACCACGCCTTGTNACCGAAGCCTCTGGAGTTTATTTAACCAGTCATAGAGATACNAAAGTCATTGATGGATCATCAGGACTTTTTTGCTGCCCTGCTGGCCACTGTCATCCAAAAATAATAGAAGCCGTTCATGAGCAAATGAAAATAAATACCTATACATCTCCTTTTGGAATGGGTCATCCAAAAAGCTTTTTGTTGGCTGATAANGTNGCAGAGCTNACACCGGAAGGNATGNATCACGTTTTCTTTGTTAATTCTGGTTCAGAAGCTGTGGATACAGCCTTAAAGATCGTAATGGCATATCATTCNGCGAAAGGAGAAAACCGNAATCGATTTGTAAGCAGAGAAAGAGCTTACCATGGTGTAAACATGGGAGGTGTTTCACTGTCGGGAATGGTTAATAACCGAAGAACATTTCCAGTTACTATGCCTAACGTAGTCATGATGAGGCATACCTGGACAGGGGAGGAATTAAATATAAAAGGTCAACCAGAAAACGGTAAGGAATTGGCNGAGGATTTAGAGAGATTTGCCCAGACATATGGGGGAAATACTATAGCTGCCTGTTTTGTTGAACCTGTAGCTGGGTCNACNGGTACCCTTGTGCCTCCTAAAGGATANNTGGAACGCTTAAGAGAAATATGTGACGCATATGGAATAATTCTTGTTTTTGATGAAGTCATCACTGGATTTGGAAGGATGGGAACAAACTTTGCCTCTGACAAATTTGGAGTTAAGCCAGATATAATGACTATGGCTAAAGCCTTGACCAATGGATCTATGCCAATGGGCGGAGTTTGTGTGCGTGATGAAATTTATGATACAGTNGTGGATAGTGCTAACCCTGGAGCAATTGAATTTTTCCATGGTTATACATATTCTGGCCATCCAGCTGCTTGTGCTGCGGGAGTTGCTTCATTAGAAATATATAAGGAAGAGGATCTTTTTAGCCGAGCTTCAGAAATGTCAGGTTATTTTAGTGAGTGTATCCATAGTCTATCAGACCATCCGCTTGTCAAAGATATTCGCTCGATTGGCATGATGGCTGGAGTAGAAGTTCATGCTCAAGACGCTCCCGGAAAACGAGGTACGCAGCTTCANAAATCTATGTTTTGGAATGGACTNCATGTGAAATTNACAGGAGATTCAGGTATTGTTGCCCCTATGTTTATTTCTGAGAGGCANCATATTGATGAAATAATAGAAAAATTTCGTGATACTCTTAATCAGCANTCAAACTAAAGAAAGATGTTTGAATATTTTATAGTAAAGTGATGGCCTAAAATATACTGGAATAAAATTAAGTTCAGCTTTTTATTTATGTTCAGGGGGACGTTTNGCTAGAGCTATTCTTATGCTTTTAGCTTTGAGAGTGTTTTTGAAAAAGAAAATCAGTATGAAAAATATTACATTTACTAAATCTTTTACTCAGCAGGAACCAATTCCGGCAGAATCCATAAGGTCTGCGGTNAATGTTTTGCGTTCTGGAAGATTACATCGCTATAACACTCTGGATAAAGAACAGAGTGAGACTGCGTTACTCGAGAAAGAATTTTCTGAATGGCAGGGTTCAAAGTTTTGTTTAGCTACGACCTCCGGAGGAACTGCTATGCAGATCGCTTTGAGGGCTGCTGGAGTCAAAGCAGGGGATAAAGTTCTTACGAATTCTTTTACCTTAGCACCAGTTCCAGGAGCCATTCATACCTTGAACGCAGAACCAATTCTTATAGACAGTACGAAAGATTTGGTTTTGGATTTAGAGGATTTGCAATTCCGATTGAAGAGTTCAAAGGCAAAATTCATGCTCGTTTCTCACATGAGAGGACACTTGGTNAATATGAGATNACTTGTTAAAATTTTAAAAGAAAATGGTATTATTTTAATTGAAGATTGTGCTCATACTATGGGGGCTTACTGGAACAATGTTAGATCTGGAAACTTTGGTTCTATTTCTTGCTTTAGTACTCAGACCTACAAACATTTAAATAGTGGTGAAGGTGGCTTTATAACCACTAATGATAGTGGCATGATGGCTACCTGTATTCTTCTTTCAGGATCTTATATGCTTTATGAAAAGCACAATTCTTTACCTAAAAAAAGTTTTTTTGAGAAGAAAAAATTCGAAGTCCCAAATTGTTCTATGAGAATGGATAACTTAAGGGCCTCAATACTTAGGCCACAAATAAAAAAGATTGATGCAAATATCCAAAAGTGGAATGACCGGCATCATATTTTTACATCAACTCTGGGAAAACTGGAATCTATTTATATCCCNCAAAGGTCTAAAGAAGAGAAATATGTTGGATCATCTTTCCAATTTTTGGTTCCAAGAAATTGGTCTGAGATAAATTGTGTAGAGTTTTTGAGAAGATGTAAAAAGAGGGGAGTGGAGATTAAATGGTTTGGAAATTTAAAGCCAGTTGGATATACCAGTCGACACGAAAGTTGGAAATATATAAAAGTACAGAATTTGCCTAACATACCAAAAATTGTTACTAGAGTGATGGATATACGAATTCCGCTAACTTTTACACTTAGAGATTGTCGAGTAATCTCTAAGATAATTTCTGAAGAAGTTAAAAAAATTAAATTTTAGCAGGATCTCTTTCTTAGGGCAGATGATTTGACAATAAATTTTTTGAAGAAAAAAATAGTCCAAAAGACTATCCATGAATCGGATGTATCGATAGTTGTTAAGGATATCTTAGATCATATCAGCTCTGGAGGAGACCAGGCACTTCTAGAGTTCGCAAAAAAATTTGATAACTGGGAGGGAAAAATAGAAGTATCATCTGATATTATTCAAAATGCTAACAATTTGGTTAAGAAGAGTATAAAGGATGACATCTTATATGCTTACAGAAACATAAAAGTATTTGCAGAGAGGCAGCTAGAAAGTATATCGGAATTTGATTTGGAGGTAGCGCCAGGGCTTAATGCTGGTCAGAAAATTATCCCGCTTGAGACAGCTGGATGCTATGTTCCTGGAGGCAGGTATAGTCATATAGCATCGGCGCTAATGACTGTCACGACAGCAAAAGCAGCTGGAGTTAAAAATATAATTGCATGTACTCCACCAAATTCTAATGTTATTGGCGCTGAACCAATTTCAAATGAAATGCTTTACACTTTAAATCTATGCGGGGCCGATAAAATATTTTTGGTTGGAGGAGTACAGGCTATCGCTTTAATGGCAAATGGCCTTTTGGGCACTCAAAAGGCTGACATAATTGTTGGGCCTGGAAATCAATATGTCGCTGAAGCAAAGAGACAAATTTTTGGAGCCACAGGCATTGACTTATTAGCTGGACCTACAGATGTCTTAATTATAGCTGATGAGGAGGCAGATGCTGAACTAGTCGCGACTGATTTGGTTAGCCAAGCTGAGCACGGTTATAATTCTCCAGTGTGGTTAGTAACCACTTCAAATATTTTGGCAAAAAAAGTTTTGCAACTTGTTCCTGAAATAATTGAAAAACTTCCTGCTCAGAATAAATTAAACGCTTCCCAAGCATGGCGAGAGCTGGGGGAAATTATCATATGTTCGACAAGGGCAGAAGCTGTTAAAATAGCGAATGAAATAGCTCCAGAGCATTTACATGTACAGGCAACTGAGCCAGATTGGTGGAAAGGTGAGCTCAATTCTTATGGTTCTCTATTTCTCGGAGAAGAAACAACAGTGGCTTTTGGAGATAAAGCTGCCGGACCAAATCATGTGTTGCCAACATCAGGTGCTGCAAAGTATACAGGGGGTCTGTCAGTTCATAAGTTCATAAAGGTGGTTACTTGGCAAAAAGCCGAGAGTAGGTCATTAAACCGCCTTGCAGAAGTAACTGCTAATATTTCTAGATTAGAAGGAATGGAAGGACATGCGCTTTCTGCCGATGTAAGGTTAAAAAAATATCGAAAATAGGATTATTAATATAGAAAAGGTAGCAAAATGAATTTAGGAAGGTTTCCAAGGATAAAATTAGGGCATATGAATACCCCAATTGAGTTTTTGCCAAGGCTTACTGAGAAAATTGGTAAGGCAGAAATTTGGATAAAGAGGGATGACTGTACAGGCTTATCAACTGGTGGAAATAAAACAAGAAAATTAGAATTTCTTATGGCTGAGGCAATTAACCAGGGTTCTGATTTGATTTTAACTCAAGGGGCAACCCAATCAAACCATGTAAGGCAAACCTCAGCCGCAGCAGCTAAGCTTGGCCTTGATTGTCATGTATTGCTAGAAGACCGTACTGGAATAGGAACAATAAACTATAAGTTAAATGGAAATGTTTTGTTGAATTCTTTACATGGAGCAACGTCAGAACATAGACCTTCGGGTCTTGATATGGATCAGGAATTAATTAATGTTTCAGAGAAATTTATTTCAAAGGGAAGGAAGACTTATGTGATTCCTGGTGGAGGTTCTAATCCAACTGGCGCCCTAGGTTACGTCAATTGTGCCCAAGAGATTGTTTATCAAAGTAGTGAAATGGGAAAGCCGTTTGATTTCATTGTTCATGCTACTGGATCAGCAGGGACTCAGGCTGGTCTAGTGACTGGTTTAAAGCTTTTGAATTCTGGTATTCCTTTGTTAGGAATTGGTGTTCGAGCATCAAAAATAGATCAGGAGGAAAAAGTTTTTAATTTGGCTAAATTAACCTCTGAGAGAATATCTAAAATACAGCTTGTTAAGCGCGAAGACGTTATTGCTAATTGTGATTTTGTAGGGCCCGGTTATGGTTTGCCAGACACTTCAACTCTTGATGCAATAAGGCTTTTTGCAGAGCTGGAGGGGATTTTATTAGACCCTGTATATTCGGGAAAGGGCGCTGCAGGTTTGATACAACTTTTAAAAGATGATTTTTTTAGCAGCTGTAAAAGAATTCTTTTTGTCCATACTGGAGGTGCTGTAGCCCTATCAGGTTATCTAGAGTCGTTCACTTAAGTTATGAGAAAGGTAGGGATATTAGGTGGTATGGGGCCAGAGGCAACTGTTCTTTTGATGAAGAAAATCATTGAATGTACAAAAGCTCAAGATGATCAAGACCATATCCCGCTTCTGGTAGATAACAATACGCAGGTTCCTAGTAGGATCGAGGCAATTATTAATAAAAATGGTTCAGATCCATTGCCAGAGCTCTGTAAGATGGCTAGCTCATTGGAGAAAAATGGAGCCTCGGCCTTGGCCATGCCATGTAATACAGCTCATTTGTATATAAAAGAAATTCGAAAACAAATAAAAATCCCTTTTATTAGTATAGTGGAAGAGTCTGCTGCCTATTTAAAAAAAGTACAATTTGGGGCAAAAAAAATTGGCATTTTGGCTTCACCCGCGGTAAAAATTACAAAGATATTTGAGTATGAGCTGGAAAAAAATAATATGAACCTAATTTATATTGGGGATGAAAACTTAATTTTAAGTACGATAAAGCAAATTAAATCAAATTTTGTATCTGGTTCAGTTTCAGAAAAATTAGAAGAGATTTCAATTCAGGCTAAATCGATACAATTAGATTTAATATTAATAGCCTGCAGTGAATTTTCTATAGTTTCTGATGAAATCAAGAGAAAGTTCAATATTCCTGTGGTCGACACTTTGGATATCCTTGCTTCAAGAATTGTTAATTTCTCTAAGAAGAATTGAGAGAAAAAGGTGACATCATTTCAGCCCAAAATTGATACATCTCCAAAAGTTTCATCTTCGATATCTAGAACTACTTGTTATATGTGTGCCTGTCGATGCGGGATTAATGTCCATTTAGAAAATGGCAAAGTAAAATATATTGAAGGAAATAAAGATCATCCTGTGAACAAAGGTGTCCTTTGTGCGAAAGGTTCAGCGGGAATAATGCAGCATTACTCTCCTGCCAGACTGCAGTCCCCCATGAAGAGAATAGGGCCTCGTGGTTCAGGAGAGTTCGCTAAAATCAGTTGGGAAGAAGCTTTGACTTCAGTTGCCAATTTGTTAGGACCTATTAGACGCAAAGCTCCAGAGAAGTTGGCGTTCTTTACTGGGCGCGACCAATCGCAATCATTTACTGGTTGGTGGGCTCAGCAATTTGGAACGCCCAACTATGCTGCTCATGGTGGTTTCTGTTCTGTAAATATGGCTGCAGCCGGAATTTATACTATGGGGGGCTCGTTTTGGGAATTTGGAAGTCCAGATTGGGAAAGAACTAAACTTTTGATGATTTTTGGGGTTGCAGAGGATCATGATAGTAACCCTATAAAGATGGGTCTTGGTAAATTGAAAAAAAGAGGTGCTAAGGTAATTGGGGTTAATCCTGTTAGGACTGGCTATAATGCAATTGCAGATGAATGGGTTGGGATTACTCCAGGAACTGATGGCCTTTTTATATTAAGCTTAATAAGAGAGTTGCTTCTATCAGGGAATGTTGACCTAAAGTATCTTGCCAATTACACTAACGCACCATTTTTAGTTAATACCAAGCATAACTCAGCAAATTTCGGACTAATTGCTAGAAATAAAAATGGAGAACCATTAATTCATGATAGAATTAAAAAGAAGATCCATGCCTTTAGCGGAAAAAATGTTAAGCCTCATCTTACTGGAAAAGTAATTATTGATGGTCAGGAGCACACTACAGTTTTTGAGCTTCTGGCTGAAAAATATTTGAAAAAAGAATACTCCCCTGAAGAGGTTTCAAAAAAATGTGGAATATCTTCTTTTCAGATAAGAAAACTAGCAAAAGAAATAGCAGATACTGCCTTCAAGGAAGAAATAGTGATTGATCAGGAGTGGGTTGATTGGAAAGGTGTTAAGCACAAAAAAATGGTTGGCCGCCCTGTAAGCTTTCATGCAATGAGGGGAATTTCAGCACATTCCAATGGGTTTCAAACCTGCAGATCCTTACATCTTTTGCAAATACTTTTGGGAAGCATTGAAGTTCCTGGTGGCTTTAGGTTTAAGCCGCCTTACCCAAAATCATATTCAGTGCATCCTAAACCACATCATAAAGTAACCCCGGGTATGCCGCTAGACGGTCCTCACTTGGGTTATATTCAATCACCCGAAGACTTAGCTGTGGACTCTGATGGAAAGCCTAAAAGAATTGATAAAGCATTTTCCTGGGAAAATCCATTTTCAGCCCATGGTTTAATGCACATGGTTATTTCTAATGCATATGCAAATGATCCTTACGAGATAGATACTCTTTTCTTGTATATGGCAAATATGGCATGGAACTCGTCAATGAATACCCAAAGTGTGATTGAAATGCTAACAGCAAAGAAGGATGATGGGACTTATAAAATAAAAAATATTGTTTATTCGGATTCCTATTCATCGGAAATGGTTTCATATGCGGATATAATATTGCCAGATACTACTTACCTGGAGAGGCATGATTGTATTTCTCTTTTGGATAGACCTATTGGAGAGCCTGACATAATTGCCGAT
Source organism: Paracoccaceae bacterium (assembly GCA_002725175.2). Classification (GTDB taxonomy): domain Bacteria; phylum Pseudomonadota; class Alphaproteobacteria; order Rhodobacterales; family Rhodobacteraceae; genus CACKLF01. The sequence continues at coordinate 8,780 of PBQX02000095.1, read as the reverse complement.
GCCATTAGATGGCCAGTGGTTGAGCCTGATCGTGATGTAAGATGCTTTCAGTCGGTACTTCTTGATCTTGGTCACAGATTGAAAATGCCTGGGTTTATTAAAGATAACGGAGATCCAACTTATAAAGACTATGAGGATTATATAAAGAACCATGAGAGGAAACCTAATATTGGACCTTTAGCTGGTTTTAGGGGTGAATCTGGTATTGAAAGTGGGAGAGGCTCTCCCAACACCAACCAAATAAAAAACTATATCAAAAATGGGGGTTTTTGGTCTGAAGATATCCCAGTTGAATTTCAATTCTTTAAGCCATGGAATATCGGCTACCAGAACTGGGCAGTAGAAAAAGGCCTTTTTGATGAACCAAAGCCTTACGTTTTTGAAATCTATTTGGAACCTTTGGCCAAATTTCAAAGAGCTGCTAAAGGTTTGGGTTCGGTGAAGTGCCCTGCCAATATGCAGGAAAGAATTCTAAAGACCATGGATCCTTTGCCTATTTGGTATGATCCTATTGGTGAGAGCGACGATAATGAAGCATACCCTTTGCATGCTATCACGCAAAGACCAGCTGCGATGTATCATAGCTGGGGAAGTCAAAACGCTTGGTTGAGACAGATTCATGGTTACAATTATCTTTTTGTTTCAAGTGAGATATGGGAGAAAAACAAATTTCATGAAGGTGACTGGGCCATTCTAGAGTCCGTTCATAACTCAATCACTGTTCCAGTTGCAAAAATGGAAGCCGTTAATAAAAATACAGTTTGGACATGGAATGCAATAGGTAAGAAATCTGGGGCCTGGGCTCTCGATAAAGGAGCTCCTGAGTTTAATAAAGGATTTTTAATTAACCATTTAATCAGTGAATTACTTCCTCCAAAAAAAAATGGGTTTAGATATTCAAATTCTGACCCTATTACTGGACAAGCAGCATGGTTTGATCTGAAAGTCCGCATTAGAAAGGCTAAAGCAGGTGAAGTTAAAGATAGGAAAATAGAAAAATCTCATAAGAGCCCAGTAGACATGCCCCCTAAGGTGATATCTTATGGCAAGGATTTTTAAATGACTAGCTTACCTGGACAAACAGATAAAAAATTGGGGTTGGCTATCGATCTTGATACCTGTGTAGGATGCCATGCATGTGTGATAAGCTGCAAAGAATGGAATACTTCAAACTATGGAGTGCCATTGTCTGATGTTGAACCTTATGGTGCAAACCCCGTTGGATCTTTCCTTAATAGAGTCCATACTTTTGAGGCAAAATTAGAAGAACGACCAGCCCAAATAATTCATTTCCCAAAATCATGTTTGCACTGTGAGGATGCGCCATGTGTTACGGTTTGTCCAACTGGAGCAAGCTACAAGAGAACGGAAGATGGGATAGTTTTGGTAAATGAAGACTGGTGTATAGGGTGTGGTTTATGCGCATGGGCGTGCCCTTATGGTGCGCGTGAAATGGATGAGGTTGCCGGGGTAATGAAAAAATGTACTCTGTGCGTTGATAGAATTTACAATGAAAACATACCTGAAGAGGATAGAGAGCCGGCGTGTGTGCGATCTTGTCCGGCGGGTGCTCGGCATTTTGGTGATTTTGCAGATCCTACTTCTTCGGTTTCCAAACTAACTAAGGAGAGAGGAGGAATTGATCTAATGCCTGAGCAAGGCACAAAACCTGTAAATAAATATCTGCCACCTAGGTTAAAAAATGATATTGCTCAGGAAAACTTTGATGTCCTGAGGCCTTTACTTGAGGAGCATGATAAGAATGTTTCTGGTTTCTTATCATGGGTAGACAAAACTTTAGAGAAATTCTAATGCATCCAGCTCCATCTATTATAATTTTTACAGTATTTTCAGGCCTAGGTTTTGGACTAATGGCATATTTAGGTTTTGATACGGATCCGTTAAGAGGTTGGAACGTTTTGCCTTACTATTTGATAGCCTTTTCCCTTTCAATAGGAGGCCTTTTATCGTCACTTTTCCATCTTGGAAACCCTCAAAGGGCTTGGCGGGCTTTATCACAATGGAGAACCAGTTGGCTTAGCAGAGAAGGAGTTCTGGCAATAGTTACTCTTGCATTAAACTTTCTATTTGGGCTGAGTTTGTTTTTTTCATTGGATTATTCAAAAAACCTTGGGTTCGTTAGTGGTATTTTCGCAATTATTACCGTGTTTTCAACGGCAATGATCTATGCACAAATGAAAACTGTACCGAGATGGAATAATTCAGGAGTGCCTATACTCTTTATTCTTTGTTCCTTAGCTGGAGGAGCCATAATAATGGGAGATTTTAAATTAGGTCTGATTGGTGTAATTTTGTCAACTGTCATACAACTTTTGGTTTGGGTAAGGGGTGACAAGGCTTTAAAAAATTCTAGTACGAATATTTCAACTTCTACTGGACTTAAAAATTTGGGAAAATTGAGATTGTTAGAATCTCCTCACACTGGTGAAAATTATTTAATGAAGGAAATGGTTTTTGTTATTGCTAGAAAACACGTATTAAAATTAAGAATACTTTCTCTTTGTTTTTTAGGAGTAATACCAGTAATTTTTCTCATTTTGAGTTTGTCTGTAGGCTTCTTAATTGGCCTGGCGATGATAAGTTATTTTGTTGGGCTATTAATTTCGCGATGGTTATTTTTTGCTGAGGCTGAACATGTAGTCAGCTTCTATTATGGGAGAGGTTGAGGTCTTTCACGCTGAAAATTTAGCATAATAGTTTAAGTGGTGGTCCTCATCTCCGAATTCATGGTTAATCATAATTAATCTTTTAGCAAAATGACCAAGATCATATTCCCAAGTCATTCCCATTCCACCATGCATTTGAATACTTTCTTCAGCTACCAATGCGCCAACTCTTCCTACAGTATATTTCGCGGCAGATAGATATTTTTTTCTTGTCTCAACCGAATCATTAAACCAGAAGGATGCATTCATTATTGCTGATCTCGTTTGCTCAATTTCAATAAATAACTGTGTCATTCGATGCTGTAGGGTTTGAAATTTTCCTATTGGCACACCAAACTGTTTTCTTGTTTTAAGATAATTAAGGGTAATATCTTTTATTCTTTCCATAATTCCAAGGGCTTCGGCACATAGAGCAAGGGTTCCCGTTTCAATGGCCTCCGAGATTATTGAAATTGCCTGATCTTTTTTCCCAATCAAAGAATCTTTATTGATTCTAACATTTGAAAAAGTTACATCGGAAACTCTACCGCCATCTATGCTTTCGAATGTTTCAAAAGTAAGTCCACTAGTTTCTAGTGGAATCATAAATAGGGATATGCCGTCCTTTTCATTACTGGTTTTCGATGTCCGTGCTGAAAAGATCAGATGACAAGCTCCTACTAAATGCCTGACTGCCGATTTAGTTCCGTTAACTATAAAAGCATTACCTGATTCAGTTGACTGTGTTTCCACCGAATGTATTTCATATTGCTCCAAATCCTCGAAGTGGGCAAAAATAGGTCTAGCCTCTCCGGCTAAAACGGCTTGGGATATAGCTTTCTGTTGTTCTGATCCATGAGAAAGAACCATTGAAGACATTAACGCAGAGTTCAGTACTGGCTCTATGACCAATCCCGATCCAATAGCTTCAAAAACCGTGATAATATCGATTGGGTCTCCACCGAAGCCTCCTAATTCGGGTTTGAGCAATGCGTCAAAAACACCTAGGGACGCAATAGATTCCCAACTATCTCTGGAAAAGCCTAGATCTGAAGAAGCAGCTTCATTGCGCTTTTCCAAGGAATACTCATTTCGAAAATATTTTGTTAAAGTATCAAATAAAATTTGTCGCTCTGAACTCAAAGAAAAATCCATTAATATCTCCTTAAAGTTCTAGCACTGCTTTAGAGATAATATTTTTTTGAATTTCATTAGAACCGCCATAAATTGATGTCTTTCTGTTGTTAAAGTAAACACCAGCTGCTGTTGCTGCATTAATAGGTGAGATATTTGGCCCATTATATCCATAATCAAGGATATTAGGAACGTGAATGGTAGCCCTTCTACCCAATGCACGTCTTGTTAAGCTATCAATCTCCTGTCCAATTTCGGAGCCTAATATTTTTAATATTGAACTCTCTGGACCAGGAGATCCGCCTGCTTGAGCACGGCTTAGAATTCTTAGGTTTGTTATTTCTAGATTTGTCAAATCAATTTCTGTTTTTGCTACCCTTGCAGCAAATATAGGATCCTGAATAAGTGGCTTACCATCCTTTTTTGTTTCCGAAGCCAGCTGCTTCAGTTCTCCTATTCGTCTTTTTGAAAGACCTACATTTGCTATGCCTGTTCTTTCATGTGCTAAGAGATATTTGGCATAAGTCCAACCTTTATTTTCCTCTCCTACAAGGTTTTCGATTGGCACTTTTACATTCGTTAAAAATACTTCATTTATCTCGTGCTCTCCATCAATCGTTCTTAGGGGTCGAACTTCTATTCCGTCTGAAGTCATGTCTATTAGCAGAAATGAAATTCCTTCTTGTGGTTTGCCTTTAGTGGAAGTTCTTACCAGGCAAAAAATCATATTCGCGTGCTGTCCCAATGTTGTCCAAGTTTTCTGCCCATTTACAATATAGTTATTACCCTCACGGGACGCTGAAGTTTTTAAAGAAGCTAGGTCAGATCCGGACCCCGGCTCTGAATAGCCTTGACACCACCAATCATCACCATTTAGCATTCGCGGTAGCCAGTAATCTCTCTGTTTATCAGAGCCAAAAGCCATTAATACTGGAGCCAACATATTAAATGCAAAAGGTAATATTCGAGGTGCTCCAACAGCTGAACACTCTTCTTCAAAAATAAAACTTTCAATCACTCCCCAGCCCTGACCTCCATATTTTTTGGGCCAACTGCCGGCCAACCAACCTTTTTCATTAAGGGTATTGTGCCAGCTTTCAATTTCATCTTTACTTAAAAGTATACCCAATTTCATTTTAGAAGAGATGTTGGGTTTAAGATTATCTCTTAAAAAATTTCTAACGTCTGTTCTGAAATTTTCTTGCTCATTACTAAAACTAAGGTCCATAAGACTCCTTTTTATTTATTGAGACTATTAAAATTTTTCCCAGAGCTGACCAAATCTACAATTAGCTGGGAGGGAGACCAAAAAACAGGATCTTCCTCAGAAAATGCATTTAAATCATCTAAGATTTTATTGAGTCCATATGTGTCAGCATAATGCATCGGTCCGCCCTTATGTCGGGGAAATCCATATCCATATAGTTTTGTTACGTCTATGTCAGATGGCCTTAATGCCATATTTTCTTCAATGACTTTAGCGCTTTCGTTAATCATGGCTCCCAGGTATCTCCTTAAAATCTCTTCTTCAGAAAAATCTTTCGGCTTTATTCCTTTTTTTTCTCTTTCTATTTGGATTATATTAAGGACTTCTGGATCTTCTTTCCCCCTTCTTTCACCTTCCGTGTATCTGTAAAATCCTCGACCTGTTTTCTGGCCAAACCACCCATTCTCGCATAGGCGATCCGAAATTTCTACATAGCGCAAGTTAGGATTTCTAGTAGCTGATTTTCTTTTCCTGGTTGCCCAGCCTATATCTCCTCCAGCCAAATCAAACATTTGGTAAGGGCCCATCGGATATCCAAAGTTTACAATTGCCTTATCAATTTCGTATGGGCTTGCCCCGTCTTCCATTATGTAGCCTGCAGCCTCACCATAGGATGATAATATTCTGTTCCCAATAAATCCATCACAATTTCCTGCTCGAACGGGAACCTTTTTCATTCGCTTGGCTAAATGAAAGCCAGTTGCAACCACATCATCAGCTACTTTTCCTGGAATTACAATTTCTAAGAGACGCATTATGTTTGCAGGTGAGAAGAAATGTAAACCAATTACATCTTGCGGTCTTTTGGTGACTGATGCTATTTCATCTATATTTAAGTATGAAGTATTTGAAGCAAGCACGGCTCCATCTTTTGCTATCTTATCAAGCTCCCTAAATACACTCTTTTTTATCTCCATTTCCTCGTAAACTGCTTCAATCACCATGTCTACTTGTGATAGGTTTTGCATGTCAGTACTTGGCTCATAATTTGAAAGAATTTTTTCTTTCTTTTCTAGATTCATCCGTCCTTTTTCAACGTCTCTTTCATAGACTTTTCTTACATTACGAATACCTCTATCAATGCTATCTTTATCCTTTTCAATCATTTTGACATGCAATCCTGCGTTAAGAGCTGCAACTGTAATTCCCGAGCCCATTGTTCCACCGCCAATAACTCCTAAAGAACTGATAGCCCTGTGAGTAGCTCTAGCTATTTCAGGAATTTTTGCACTTTTGCGCTCAGCAAAAAAAGCGTGAATTAGAGCCTTGCTTTGCTTAGTAGCCATTAATTCAGAGAAGGCATTTCTCTCGAACTTTAAACCATCCTCAATTTTTAATGAAAGAGAAGCTTCCACGCAATCAACTATTTTCTGTGGGGCTAATAAACCTCTTGCTTTTTTTTGAAGCTCTTCTCTGAAAGACTTAATTGCTCCTCTGTTTTCTTCTGAATCTATTATTTTATCTTGAATATTGCTCGTGATTGGATAATTGTTCTTCCCCATATTTTCACGAGCAAAAGATTTTGCATTTGATAATAAGTCTTCAGCAATTTTATCAATAATCCCAATCTTTAAAGCTTCAGTGGAACTTATAGGGCTTCCGGAAGTCATTATTTTTAGGGCTGGAACAATTCCGGCCAATCTCGGCAACCTCTGGGTCCCACCTGCTCCTGGCAGAAGTCCAAGATGTACTTCGGGTAGCCCTATTTTTGTTTTTTCTGATGCAATTCTATAGTGTGATGAGAGAGCTATTTCTAACCCGCCCCCTAAGGCAGTCCCGTGGAGTGCAGAAATTACAGGCTTTTTTGTTTTTTCAATTTTATCACAAATAGCAGGTAAATGCGGCTCTTGAGGTGGATGTCCAAATTCTTTGATGTCTGCCCCTGCGGGAAAAGTAGATCCTTCTCCTATTAAAATTATAGCTCTGACATTTACATTGTTTTCAGCAGCATTAAGTGCTTCAACCAAACCTTTTCGAACGGCCAAACCTAGACTATTAACAGGAGGGTTGTTAAAAGATATTATCGCTAAATCTTCTTCAATCGATAAATTAATAACTTCTGCCATGTATGTTCTCCAAAAGGTGCTTTGTTGAAGCTGCCATTAAAAGCACAAATTTTTATAAGGTTAGCGCTAAATAATACAAAAATTAAACTTTAATCATAGTTACTAATATGTATGATGTAGTCAAGTTAAAGCGCTTCTTTTAGTTGGAAAGATAGCTATCGGAATTTTTTTAAAATGCAAAGAGTAATACTATGAAATCAGTACTGTGTGAAAATTTTGGCCCACCGGAGAATTTGAATGTAAAGGAGTTGGAAGATCTAGAGCCTGGTCCAAATCAAGTAAGGATTGATATAGAGGCTTGTGGTGTCAATTTCCCTGATACTTTAATAATTGAGGACAAATATCAATTTAAGCCACCGCTACCGTTTTCGCCAGGTGGTGAAGTAGCTGGTGTGGTAGATAAAATAGGATCTAATGTTAAGGGAGTAAAGCTTGGAGATAAGGTTATGGCTATGACTCTTTCAGGCGGATTTTCAGAACAAATATTAGTAGATGCTTCTGGCTTATTGTATCGCCCCGAGGGCATGGATGGAGTTACTGCTTCTGGGTTTACCATGACATATGGAACATCCATGCACGCTCTTAAGCAAAGGGCAGATCTTAAGAGAGGAGAAACGTTGTTAGTGTTAGGTGCAGGCGGCGGAGTCGGGTTGGCCGCCGTTGAAATTGGGAAGGCAATGGGTGCTAAGGTTATAGCTGCTGCTAGCAGTAAGAAGAAGCTAAATGCTGCCAGTGAAGTGGGAGCAGATCATTTAATTAATTATAAAGAGCAAAATTTAAGAGAAGAAATAAAGGCTATAGTTGGTAAGAAAGGTGTTGATGTAGTTTATGATCCAGTACTAACATTACCTAAGATTAGGCAAGAACTAGAAGCTAAACTTAGTCAAGCAGATTATGGAGTTATTATAGTTGATTATCTAAACCAAGTAAAAAGAAGTAATGCACCAAGTAAAGGTGGACAGTATGATTGGACAGAACAAATTGAAGTAAGTAAAACTTTGAAAAGCATGGCACAGGAATATAATGTTCCTGTATTTTCTCCTTATCAAACAGATAATACAGGAGAAGCTAGATTTGCAAAAGGTATTCTTGATGCAGCTGATGCAGCTTATACTATTGAGACTTGGTCTCCAGAAGATGAATGTATCACATTTAACTGTACAAAAATGCGTAGTGCAAAAATGGAAGGTTTTACAAGTGTAATGGATTGGGAAACATTGAAGATAGGTCCTCAGTCCACAATGAACCCTAAAGAAAGGGACGAGATAAAAGATAGCCTATCTACAGGAGAAGATATACATGACGCAGTTTAGTGATGAAATAAAGAAATTAATAGACAACACGCCTAATGACCAAACATTAGGAGAAAAAATAAGAGCGCTTCATTTAGAAGAAAAAGACAGAATTATAAGAGAGGGATTAGACCTAGACGGTTGGAGAAAAGGAACTCTATGGGAGAAGAAAGATGACACAATTTAGTGATAGAGTAGCAAAACAAAGAGAAAGGATTTTAGCCGAGCAGTGGGGTAGAGAAGTAAAATATCTACACGCTAGTGGTGGAATACTGGAAATTGCTTATAATAATGGAGAAAAACATTTTGAAGAAACTGCTACAGGTAAAAAGTGGAAAACAGGAGTAGACCTAAC